>DAITPE010000542.1:0-4013 GCA_036833775.1 Pyrinomonadaceae bacterium
TTAATCTGTGAACTTTGCCGCTAACGGCTGAACTTCGACAAAAACGTGTGTACTTCGACAAAAACGGATGTACTGCAAGAAAAACGTGTGTACTTCGACAAAAACGGATGTACTTTGAGAAAAACGGACGTACTTCCACAAAAACGTGTGTACTTCGAGAAAAACAGATGAAAATTCTAAAAAACGGATGTACTTCGACAAAAACACGCGAAATTCGATAAATTACCGAATAATATTCGGGCGACGGATAAATAACCGCATAAAATCGATCGAACTGATTTTTTCAAAGTTAGAAAAATTTAATTGCCGTAAATGTAGTATTTTTTCTTCGGCATATCCTGCGCTTCGTTCAAAATTCCGCAGATAATTTTTTCCGTCGGCAAGGTGTGCATCAGTTCGTTTACTTCGCGTGTAGCGGTTTTGTTGGCGCGGGCGACCAAGATCACGCCGTCGGCTTGATTTATCAAAACGGACGTTTCGGAAAAAAGTCCGAGCGGCGGAACGTCGATGATTATCACGTCGAAAATTGCGCTTGCTTCTTCTAAAATCGCCCTGAATTTCGCGCTTGAAATCAATTCGGCAACATCTTCGCGCGATTCGCCGCTCGGCAAAAGACACAAACCCGACGGCTCTAAATGCACGATCGTGTCGGCGAGTTTTTCGTCAAGCGTCAAAACTTCCGACAAACCTTTGTCGGCTTCAATCCCGAGATAATCGGTCAGGCTCGAACGCCGAAGATCGGCATCGATGATCAAAACGCGCAAATCCTTTACCTGCGCGAGCAGCCAAGCCAGATTCAAAGCCGTCACGGATTTTCCTTCCGCAGGTCCGAAGCTTGCCACGACCGCCGTTTTCAATTTTTTCGTTTGGCGCGTGTGCAGAAAATGATTGCGCAATTTTCTGTATTGTTCGCAGTAATCCGAACTCGGCTCTGTGATCGCAACGAGCCTTTCGTTTACTTCATCAGTTCTGATTTTGTAACGCGTGAATTGTTCGGAAATATCTTTTCCGATGCGTTCGGGAACTTCAAATTTCGCCACTTTCGGCGGCGGAAGTTCTTCCGTTTTTTCGACTTCGATGTTCAGAAATTCCGGTTTAACAGGTTCGGCTAAAGGTTTTTCTTCGGGTTTCCAAATGTCGTCGTAAGCTTCACGAAAATTCGGCAAAACGGGCGGAAAATTGCCGAAACGCTCCCATTGCTCGTTTTCCATGCGACGATATTCTTCGTCTTGCGAAAAACGTTCGTTGCGCTTTTTTTGCAGGATTTTAAGGATGTTCATAGCCGATAATATTTCTCACGCGACGCAAAATCACGAGAACAAAATACCGTAATTAAAAGATTAGATTAAGTGGGAGATTTGATTTTAGTTTATTCGGACGGTTGAAAATTCGTAGGCATATCTTCGATCGTCGGAATGCGCCATTTTGAATCGAATTCCGATAAAAGCTGTTCGATCCCTGCGCTCGTCAAAAGCCTTTTTTCGCCAAATTGTTCGATGCCGTTGTCGGTCGGAATTTCATTTTCGCGCAAAAGCGACAAACCGACCGCAACTTCGACGATAATTTCGCGGTCGATCTGCCAAGTGCTTCTTTCATAAGCCGTCAGCATCGCATTGTCGCAAATATTATTGATCTGGCGCGGCAAGCCTTCCGAACATTGAAAAATCAATTCGAGCGCGTCGTTCGTAAAAATTCGCGGCTGAACCGAACCTGCAACCAAAAGTCTTTCGGTAATGTAATTATCGACATCCTGAACCGAAGCCAAAGGCTGAAGCTTGCAGTTAAGCGTAATGCGCTGTTTGAGTTGGCGTAAGTTTGTCTGATTGAGTTTGTCGTTCAATTCGGGCTGACCGCTCAAAATCACCTGCAAATGTTTGGCGTTGTCCGATTCAAAATTAAGCAAAAGCCGTATTTCTTCGAGCAGACGATCGGAAAGTTGATGAGCTTCGTCGATGATTAAAACCGTCCGCAAACCCAAACGATGACGCTTTTCGAGCAAATCGCCCAAATTTTTGAGCAAATCCGTTTTGTCCATCCACTCGCCGATATTCAGTGTTTTGTCGAGATGATTGTAAAATTCATCGACCGAAATACACGGATTGAAAATGTAGATCGGCATCACGGTCGTTTCCATCTGACGCAAAATCCAACGAAGCGCAGTGGTTTTTCCCGTTCCGACCTCGCCGATCAAAACGGTCAAACCTTTCGCCATTTCTATCGAATAATGCAGCCGCGCCAACAACTCCTTATATTGCGCGGTAAAAACGATATATCGCGGATCGGGCGTCATATTAAACGGATAATCCGTCAGCCCGTAATACTCTTTATACATATTTCCCCTTTCACTCTAGCTGTTTTAATAAATCAAACCAATCTTTCAAAAATGTGTAATTTTTGAAGAATGACAATCAAAAGCGGAATGCTCGACACGGAAGCCGTCAAACCTGCCGCCCATTTCAGAAAATTTATAAATTTTTGCTTTCTGATCTCTTTTTCAGTCTGCAAAGAAGGAACCGAAAACATCACTTTCAGCCCCGTGTGATGCTTCATATCCTCGATATTTTGAATTTTGAACAATTTCGGCACTTCAAAAAATGCCGCGAAAATCAAACCGACACCCAAGCCTAAACCGACCGAAACTAACATTAAGATCAACTTTTTGTTACCGTTTACAGGCGCAGTCGGCAAATTTGCCTGATCGACGATCTGAATCGTTTCGCCCTGCGAACTCGTTTCGCGCACAACCTGATTTTGCGATTCGTTATATTTTTTCAGCAATTCATCATAAATCGTTTTTGCCGATGCATACCGCGACGAAATGCCTTCGAGCGCGATTTTGATGCCTGGAACGCGGTTCAGTTTTGCTTCGAGATTTGCGATCTGCTCGTTATTTCTCTGCATTTCTTCGTCTTTATAACGAAGCTGTTGTTCTATTTGCCCGATTTGGCTTTGCAATCGCTGATTTTCGGATTCCAAACTTCTCTTTTGAAGTTCGGCTTTGCGTGTGCTGGATTGACTCGCAAGCTGCACACGTTTGTCCGTATTTTTCCGCAAACTTTCGATCTCGTCATTTACACGCTGAATTTCGGAACGCTTAGCGATCACGCTCGGATGTTTTTCTTTGAAAACTTTGAGCAAATTGTCGAGCTGTCCGGTTAATTCGGCGCGTTTGTTGATAAGTTGCGCATAAGCGGGCGTGTCTTCGATCTGCGAAGATTGGCGCAAAGCGTCCTGCGTTTCCTTTTCGCCATATTCTTCGATCAGGCGAATCTGACGATTATTCGCGCCGATCTGTTCATTGACGCGACCTTTTTCGACCGTCAAAGTTTCTTTTTCTTTCGTAATATTGTCTTCACGGTCGCGCGCACCTTGAAGCTGTGCGATCAAACCTTGCGAAGCTTCGGGCAAAGTTTCCGAATTCTGCTGCATTATCTCGACGCGCTGTTGTTCGATGTCGTCGAGATTCTTTTTCGCTTGGGAAAGCTGTTTATCGATAAATTCACTCGTATTTTCGGCGGCTTGGACAGATTCATCAAGTTGTCTATTAACGTAAATATTCGCCAGATCGTTCGTTATCTGCCGCACTTGTTCGGGCAAACCGCCGGTATAAGTGATGCGAAAATTGCTGACTTTTTCCTTGCCGTCTTTTTCCGTTTCGACAGTAATATTTTTCCGCATCGCATCGGTCACAGATTCGATCGGCTGTCCGGCGGCGCGTTCTTTTGAATACAGATTGTATTTTTTGACGATTTGTTCGAGATTATTGCGGCTTAAGATATTTTGCGTCAACTCGTTCAATCTCTGCGACATATCTTCGTCCGACAAAGACTGCACGATTTTTTCGGAGATTTTCGGAGCTTTAATGGTTAGTAAAGCAGTGGATTTATAGGTGTTCGGCGTTTTACTGATCGTCCAGATTGCCGCAAGACTCAAAGCCAATGCGGGCATTATGACGTGCCATTTACGCTTTTTAAGCACACGCCAAATCTCATCGAACGATCGATCTCTAAACG
>DAITPE010000543.1:0-3992 GCA_036833775.1 Pyrinomonadaceae bacterium
TTTATTTTGCCCGATTGCTTAACTTCAAATGCCCGAATTCATTTCAGGAATGCATAATTACTGCGACCGCTGGTGCGAGCGATGCACCTTTACGGCGCGTTGCGCGGTTGCCGAAGCCGAAGCCGAAACGTCCGACGAAGAGCGCGACATAAATAACGAAGCCTTTTGGAAAAGCATCGCCGCCAATTTTGCCGCCGCCAAATCGATGCTCGAAGAAAAAGCCGCCGAATTCGGCATCGAACTCACACCGCCGACCGCCGAAGAATGGTCGAAATATAAAAACGCCGAAAAGGATTTTATCCGCGATCAGCCGCTTACGAGATCAGCCGAAACGTATTGGAAAGAATCGCACAAACTGCTCGAAAACACGGACGATTGGCTCATTTTCGCACCGCTCGACGAAGCCGAACGCGCCGAAATGCTCGCCGTCGTCCATTGGTATCAGTTCTTCATCTCCGCCAAAATCCAACGCGCCTTTCACGGCTTGATCGATTTCGACGGCACATACACCGACGAAGAACTGCACGACCCGCAATCCGACACAAACGGCTCCGCCAAGATCGCCCTCATCGCCGCCGCCCGCTCGCAAATGGCGTGGACAGCCTTGCTTTCCAACGAAAACGAACCGCACATCCAACCGCTCATTTCCCTGCTCGAAACCATCAAACACCAAACCGAAAATTCCTTCCCCAACGCCCAAAACTTCATCCGCCCCGGCTTCGACGAAATAAACGAAATCGTGATGTAAAAGATAAACCGACACGTCTTTCAGTTTTGTTCGGATTTGTGGCAAAATCTATCCGATATAACAACCACATTTCGTTTAGGAAAATTATTCTGCGGTTCAGCGAAAACGTATTTGTAACCGATTTGCCCGAACATTTACAACTAAACGTCAAAGGCGCAAAGATCAGTCAGATTAAAAAAACGTATCAAATTTTTATGTCTTTACATCTAACACTGCTTCCCGTCGGAGGCATTAACGAACAAATAACGAGCATTCACAATTTTCTAAATTGCGAAAGAGATATTCATCTTTTTGAACAGATAGAACAAATTATCGGTTCGCCCGTGCCGAAAGATTTCAAAGGTTTTCATTCTACAGATGATTGTGATTATTCCTACGGTAATTTAACAAAAGATGCTTACGGCGAAGAACTAACTTATGTTTTTGTAAAAGACTTAATCAAACTTAGACATCATTCAGAATCACAAACCAACAAAGCAATTTGGGCATATTTAAACCAATTGCCGTCCGATGGAAAAATTGCACTTTATTGGAGTTAATTTTGAACTTAAAAATATGTCTGACAATCGACACGAAAACTACGAAATACTCAATTTAATTGGTTATGGTTTAGCCAAATTTAACTTGGATTTTGTAAATCAATTTGGGTTCACAACAAAAACCGCATTTTATAAATACCTTATTGAATTAGGTGTCGGTGAAAAAGTAAGTACTTTTAAAATGCGACAAGATTTACTCGATCCTTTTTTTGAAAATGGGCGTGTTGGTTTTGCTTCGAGAGGCAACACCTACAAACACAGGAAAGATTTCATTGAGTTATTGTTTGGAAAAGAAACTGAAAATGTAAAGGCGTTTTCAGACATCGTAAAACTTTATCTTAAAAAAGACTTCAACTTTGGAGACATTAAAACAACAGAAGTCAGCCCGATTACCAAAAGCAAATTCAAGCAATTACAACTTACAGGGCAAGAAGCGGAATTGTATTTCAAAGAAAATTATCGTCAAATAGAAACCTTTAAAGACGGTTTACTTGAAGACGCAAGACTATTAGGCGACGGCTACGATTTTCAAATCCAGATCGAAACTGATTACTTTTTGGCGGAAGTCAAAGGCATTCGCAAAAGCTACGGCGCGTTTAGAATGACCGAACGCGAATTTGCCCGCGCCGAAGAATATAAAAACGATTACGGTTTAATCATCGTCAGCAATCTCGAAAACATACCGAAAATGACGGCGGTTTTTAACCCGATTGCGAATATCGTTTTGGAAAAACACGAACGAACGACACAGCAGATTTCTTATCACTCAAAATCAATGACTTGGTAATTTAAGGAGGATTTTCAATGTATTATATTCCACAAGATTTCATAGAACTTATCGATGTTGTGCAAAAATGCAATCAACTTCACGATGCTTTACAAGAAATTAAACAAATCGCCGCGAAAACAGGCGAAAGCAATTTCAAAATTCAAGCTGAATCAATTTCCGCGATTTGTGATGAGGCGTTAAAAAACAAACCGAAAATTCTTTCTAAAACGAAAAACGAACTTTTAGAAGATTACGAATACCACATCGAATCAATGCTCAGCGGAGAGTTTAACGAGCAATTCGAGGTTTGATTCTACTTTTTCGTTTTAGAATTAACAGTCGCCAAAGGCGACCGACAATATAGCCCAGCGTGAAACGCTGGGTATGAATGTTGAAAAGACCGTCGCTGAAAGCGACGAACAAAAAAAATATGCCGCAATCAGTCTATAAAATGCTCGCGCACATTGTTTTCTCGACGAAAAACCGCGCCGATTTGATCGCGCCTGAAATTGAAACGGGTTTGTTCGGCTACATTCACGGAATTGCTGAAAACAAAGGCGCGAAATTGATTATTGCGGGCGGCACGGCAAATCACATTCATTTATTGGTTTCATTGCCGAAAAAAATCGACGTTCCCGAACTCATCGGCGACATCAAGCGCGACAGTTCAAGCTGGATAAAAAAACAGGACGCGCGATTTTATAATTTTTATTGGCAGAAAGGTTACGGCGCGTTTTCAATCGGTCAATCGCAAATCCCGACGGTCGTCAATTACATCAAACGTCAAAAAGAACATCACAAAAGCCAAGATTTTAAGGATGAATTTCGTATTTTATTGAAAAAATACGAGATCGAATATGACGAACGATACGTTTGGGATTAAACCTTCATTTTTACGCATAAAAAGTGAGCTACGATTAACGCAAATTTGTTCGACGCTTTCAGCGTCGGAAAATCACAATTACAAAACCCAGCGATTCTCGCTGGGCTATATTGTCGGTCATCTTCGATGACAAAATCCTCGTTCCAAAAAGTCTTAAACATCTTGCCTTTGTCGCGTGTCAACATAAAAAAGTTTTTCCTCTTTACGATTCAGCGAACGACCGCGAGGATAGTCGTTTTCTCGAAGAAATCTCTAACTTTGAAGCCGAGATTTTAACTGCTTTTTTTCAGATCGACGTTGGAACGGCTGAAAGATTCGGCGGTTGGACGGGCGAAATGATTATTACAAACGAAAATTCCGAAATAATTCATCACGAACGCCACGCATAATAAAAATCATATATTCAAAGCGGTAAATCACATTTATTTATCAAATCATCTTACGCACAAAACCTTGTTTTCAGGCAACGCCGCGTCATCTCAAATATCGCGTGAAGGAATTTCATTACCAAAGAAGATTGATGTTTTCATACTCATCTGCGGCATTAAACGCGACATCTTGAACCGGATAAAAAACAATACGCAATAACACAAGCAAGAAAGGCTTTGCACTTATATTCAAGATTTACTGCATAATCGCGCATATTTGCATTCAAATCATCAAAATATTCGACGTTTATTCACTTTTTTTGAATATAAGTGCAAAGCCAGCAAGAAAGATCGGAACGCAATCAAACAAGTTGTGAACACAATCAAATAGGTTGTGAACACACTCGAAGCTGTCGAGAACACATTCGAATAATGAGTGAACACACTCGCACCCGAATTTTTTGCAATCGAACTTGAATTGAACACACTCGCATAAAGTGTGAATACAATCGAATAATTTGTGAACACACTCGAATTTGTTAAGAACACAATCGAACAAGTTGTGAACACACTCGCACCTGTATGGAAAACAATGCTGACTGCGCGGAAAAATCTTGCTATTTTTTGGAAAGGCTTTGCACTTATATTCAAGATTTACTGCATAATCGCGCATATTTGCATTCAA
>DAITPE010000544.1:0-3985 GCA_036833775.1 Pyrinomonadaceae bacterium
TCGACAATTTCAATCCCGCCACCGGCGAAGTCTATTCTTTAATTCCCGACTCCGACGAAAACGATGTCGAATTCGCCGTTGAAGCCGCCAAGAAAGCGTTTCCCGCGTGGAAACAACTCTCTGCCGAAGCGCGTCACGATATTTTAATGCGCGTGTCCGCACTGATCGAACGCGATCTGGATTTTCTCGCCGAAGCCGAAAGCATTGACAACGGCAAACCGAAAAGTTTGGCAAAAGCCGTCGATATTCCGCGCGCCGTTTCAAATTTCAAATTCTACGCCACCGCCGCAATGCACGTCTGGAACGAATCGCACGAAACGACCAGACAAGCGATCAACTACACTTTGCGCCAACCGCTCGGCGTCGTCGGCTGTATTTCGCCTTGGAATCTACCTTTGTATTTATTCAGTTGGAAGATCGCGCCCGCGCTCGCTTCGGGAAACTGCGTTGTTGCGAAACCTTCGGAAATTACGCCGATGACGGCTTATTTGCTTTCAAAACTCTGTATCGAAGCCGGTTTGCCCGCCGGAGTTTTAAATATCGTTCACGGACTCGGAACAAAAGCAGGCGCGGCAATTGTTACAAATAAAGATATAAAAGCGATTTCGTTCACAGGCGGAACGGCGACCGGCGAATGGATCGCCCGCGAAGCCGCGCCGAAATTCAAAAAACTCTCGCTCGAACTCGGCGGCAAAAACCCGAACATAATTTTCGCCGACTGCAATTACGAAGAAATGCTCGCGACGACCGTTCGCTCGTCGTTTTCGAATCAAGGACAAATTTGTTTGTGCGGTTCAAGAATTTTCGTTGAAAGACCGATCTACGAAAAATTCAAAAACGATTTCGTCGAAAAAGTTTCACAACTTAAAATCGGCGATCCGTTGGAAGATTCAACCAACATCGGCGCGGTTGTTTCCCAACAGCATCTCGAAAAAGTGCTTTCCTACATCGAATTAGCCAAAGAAGAAGGCGGAAAGATTTTATCAGGCGGAAACCGAGTTGATCTATCGAACGTTTCTTACAATAACCCCAAATCCGAAATCCCAAATCCCAAATTAACTGGTTGGTTTATCGAACCGACGATCATCGAAAATCTGCCGTATGATTGCCGCACGAATCAGGAAGAAATCTTCGGCGCGGTCGTCACGATTCAGCCTTTCGATACGGAAGAAGAAGTTTTATCTTACGCAAATTCAGTTCGCTACGGTTTATCTTCGACCGTTTGGACGGAAAATCTTTCACGCGCACATCGAATGGCTGAAAAAATCGAAAGCGGAATCGTCTGGATAAACTGTTGGCTTCTGAGAGATTTGCGAACGCCTTTCGGCGGCATCAAAGATTCGGGGATGGGACGCGAAGGCGGTTTCGAAGCGTTAAGATTTTTTACCGAAGAAAAAAATGTCTGCATCAAATTTTAGTTAGATCGGAACAAAAATTCCAAAAGAGCGGAAATATTTGCCGCTCTTTTTTATTTGAAAGATTTATGAAATGTTTTTCAAATAAACTCTTATCGATTTGGAGAGCAAATTTATGAATCTTTATGTTTTGGAAATAATTCCGGTCGAGAAAAAATTTAACATACCGAAATTTATGATTACGTTGGAAGGTGAAAATGAGCTAAGCCGTGAAGGCGATTGGGTCGGTTCAAACGGTGCATATTTTTATTTCGATCAGATGAACGGATATTGGCAAGCCGAATATTCAAACGGAAAACTAAATCTATACATATTTGACGGCAGAGAAAAAGATCGTTTCGACATCAGTCTGAGAAATTTTTCATTCAAAATCAATACAAATCTGAGTAATCATGTTCTCGCCGTATTGGATGTTAATAATAAATGGCTTCCCAATCTCGGAACCAAAGGAAACGGATATATGCCGAGAATTTACAAGAATTACAATTTTTCTTTTAGAGTGATCGAAAGGAATTTTTAAGATTATAAAACTCGGCTAAACTTTAGTATTTCCCGAATTTGCCGATAAATATTTCGGTTGAATGATGAGAAATATCGAAAAATCCACCAGATTTTATGAGCGCACGAAATTGGAACTGCCCGTTGCGGTCGATTATTTTGAAGACGGCGAAACACGAACGGAAATTGCGCTGACAAATGAAGTTACGGCTTGCGGTGTCGGGTTTGTTTTGTCGCAGCCGGTCGAGCCGAAGCGTTTGCTGAAACTCAGATTGGCGATGCCGAAACATTTGCGGCATTTCGATTTCGGCGAAGCGATCTACGAAGTTTGGGCGATCGTCAGTTCGGTGCAATTGGTTAAAACCGAATCGCCCGACAAGTTTTTATTTCGCGTCGGAACAGCGTTGATCGGAAAAAATCCGCCGCCGAGTTTTCATAAAAATCCTTTGACTTTATACGATCTGAATCCGATCTTGCCGAAAAGCGGTTTTTGGAATTTTCGCGAAATTCCAAGCCAGCGCGGACGTTATGCGCGGACGCTCGAAACGCGCGAAAATTATCAGTTCGACGTGTCGATTCAAACAATCGGCAAAGACGGAAAAATTATCGAAACCGCAACGGCACGAACGAAAGACATCAGCGAAAGCGGCGCAGCTTTAATTGTGAAATTAGAATTCGATTGCCCGAATTTCGCAGTTTTTACAAACTTTGAAAGAAATATTTCACTGCTTTCAAAAATTCATCACATTAAATCTCTCGAAAACGGTTTCGTGCAAATAAACCTTGAATTTATCAGCGGTAAATGGCATTTTTTATAAATTGCAGTTAAATTTTCAAGGAGAAATTTATGAATCAAGAAACGCAGCCAGTGAGAATAGAAACGGGCGAAGAAGTCGCTTTTGAATTGATGAAATTCATTGCCGAAAAAGAAAACAAACAGCTCGCGCAGGAAGAAATCCGCGATTACTTTTTAGATTTATTCGTCGAATGCGCCAGCGTTGTTTATGACGGCGAACGAAGAAGTTAGCTTGCTTTTTTTGAACGCGGATTTGGCGGATTGGGCGAATCGGTGCGGATTTATCCTTATAAATTCCGTTTAATCCGCCTGATTCGCTAAATCCGCGTTCAAATTGTTTCCAAAGATTTTCCCAATCGTTTTGAAAAGTTTGCCTGAATAGTGATTTTTAGTTCATACTAAGGCAGACTTTTTTTGCAAAATCCAAACTGCGTTTTAGAAAATTCTGAAATGATCGTGGGAAAATCAACGCGTTATCACGAACGCGTCAAAATGCAGCTTCCGCTTGAGGTTACGTATCACGAAAACGTCGAGGACGGTTGGGCTGAACGCACGCAAACCGAAGAAATTACGATTTGCGGCGGCGGTTTTGTGCTTCCGCGTCCGGTCGAGCCGAACCGGCTGATAAATCTTCGTTTTCCGATGCCGAAACGCTTTCGGCTTTACTCACTCGAACAAAAAGATTACGAAGTTTGGGGCGTTGTCCGCTATATCAAACTCATCGAACCGGTTTCTTATTACCGAATTTTCGCGCGTGTCGGAACCGCTTTGATCGGTGCGCAGCCGCCGAAAAGTTATCTCGAAGACCCGACGACGAAATACGATTTAAAACCCGTTTTGCGCCGCGAAAGTCTTTGGGATTACCGCGAATTGCCGCGTTTCGGCGGAAAATATTATCGTTCGAGCGAAGAACGCCGCAATATGGAAATGAACGTGAGCGTCGAGATTTTGGACGAAAGCGGCAAAATTCTCGAAATGATCGAAACGAAAACGCTCAACATCAGCGAAAGCGGAATGGCGGTTTTGATCCATAAAAATCTTAATTTTTCAAAATACGTGCTGATTCGTTCGCGTAATAAAGCGGCGACTTTGCTCGCCGTTGTGCGCGGTTGGCGCAAATTGGACGGAATCGATTTCGTGCGTCTGCATATCGAATTTATCAGCGGAAAATGGAAAGTTTAAGCGCAAGTTTTCCGTATAGTTTTTTCTTTAATTTCAACAATTTACAAATTATGAAACGTCGAAACTTTATCAAGCACACTTCCCTTTTAGGTTT
>DAITPE010000545.1:0-3976 GCA_036833775.1 Pyrinomonadaceae bacterium
AATGTTCCCGACACGATCGAAAATCAGATCGAATCGGTCATCGATACGCAGTAAAAAAGAAGGTTTCGAGTTCCTTGTTTCGAGTTTCAAGTTAATTACTTTTTTAACTTGAAACTCGAAACTTGAAACTTGAAACTCAAATCTGCTTTTTCTTTTCTGATTTTGTGCGATAGAATAAAAATACTTATTTGATAAGTTGTTTTTATACAGGAGAATTTTTAAGAGTGAAGTCAGAATTAGAAAAGCTGGTTGAATTGCAGAAAACGGATACGAATATCCGTAAGCTCAAAAAAGCTATCGAAACCGCAGATGAAAGGCGTGCCGCTATCGAACAAGAGTTTGAACAGCACGCCTTTTCTATACGTGAAATACAGGCAAAACGCGACGGAATCCAAGCCGAACGCGCTGAATTGGAAAAAGAGATCGCCAATAACAAAACCTATCTCGAACGCGCCGAACGCAATTTGAAAAACGCCCAAAATCAGAAAGAATATGAAACTGCAATGCGTGAAACCGACGCTTTGCAAAAGCAGATCGGCGGAATCGAAGCGCAAGTTGACGAAAAAACTGCCGCGCTCGACGAGGTTGAAGGTGTTTTGTCCGAACGCGCCGAAGAGATCAATAGTCTCGATGCGAATCGTGACAAGGCTTTAGGCGAATTTGACGTGGAAATTGCGAAAAACCGCGAAGAATTTGAAATTGAAACCGCGAAACGGCAGGAAGTTTTCGTAACTTTGCCCGCGCAGCTTGCCGGCGTTTACAATCGTCTCGCACAAAGAAGCCGCGACGGAATCGCCGTTGCCGAAGTCGTCAATGGTTCGTGCAGTGCTTGTTTTATGAAATTGCGTCCGCAAATGCAGGTCGAAGTCAAAAAAGGAAACCAGATCATTACCTGCGAAAGCTGCACACGCATTTTGTATGTCGCTTCCGAAGCCGCGAGCGCGTAAAATAATTTTTAGAAATTTATTCCGCGAAAGGATGCAAAAAATGCATCCTTTTTCATTTTTCAGTAAAATTTAAATTACAATCGTAATTAAGAAAGAAATATGAATGAAATAAATGTGATCGGTGGCGGATTGGCAGGAGTCGAAGCCGCGTGGCAAGCGGCGGAAAACGGCGCGAAAGTAAAACTCTACGAAATGCGTCCCGTGATGCAAACTCCGGCGCACCGCACCGAAAATTTGGCGGAAATCGTCTGCTCGAATTCGCTCAAATCCGACGAAAAAGGAAGCGCGCCGTATCTTTTGAAAGAAGAACTTAGACGCGGAAAATCGCTCGTTTTGGAAGTTGCTGAACAAACGAAAGTTCCGGCAGGCGCGGCACTTGCGGTCGATCGCGGAAAGTTTTCCGAGCTCATTACACAAAAGATCGAAGCACATCCGAATATCGCGCTTATTCGTGAAGAAATCAAAACGATTCCGCATGACGAAATCACGATTATCGCGACCGGACCGCTTACTTCCGAAGCTTTAACCGTTGAAATAATGAAATTTACGGGCGACGATCAGCTTTATTTTTACGATGCGATCGCGCCGATCGTCGCCGCTGATTCGATCGATATGAACATCGCTTTCAAAGCCGCGCGTTACGGCAAAGGCGGTGATGATTATATTAATTGCCCGTTCGACAGAGAGCAATACGAGCGTTTTTACAACGAATTGATCGAAGCGAAATCCGTTCCGCTCAAGCGTTTCGAAGACACGAAATGGTTTGAAGCGTGTCTGCCGATCGAAGAATTGGCGCGTCGCGGCGTTGACACTTTGCGTTTCGGTCCGATGAAACCGAAAGGTTTGCCGCTGCCCGCGACCGGACGCGAACCTTACGCCGCCGTTCAATTAAGACAGGAAGATTTGATGGCTGACGCATATTCGCTCGTCGGTTTTCAAAATCATTTGAAATACGGCGAACAAGAACGCGTGATGAAATTGATTCCGGGTTTGGAAAACGCCGAAATTCTTCAATTCGGACAAATTCACCGCAACACTTTTATCAATTCGCCGCAGATTTTGAACGAAACTTTGCAGACGAAAAAACAGCCGAAATTGTTTTTCGCGGGACAAATAACAGGCGTTGAAGGCTACATCGAATCGGTCGGAACAGGCTGGCTCGCAGGTTTGAATGCGGCGCGAATTACACAAAATAAAAATTTGCTTACCGCGCCCGAAACGTCGGCGATCGGCGCACTTTGCCGTTACGTTTCAAACGTCGAAACGAAAAATTTTCAGCCCGTCAACATAACTTTCGGCTTGCTCGCGCCGGTTTCGGTCGAGATTCGCAAAAAATACCGTAACAAACGCGAACGTCATAACATTCAAGTCGATCTGGCGTTAAAAGATTGGGACGAATGGATTGGGAAGCTTGGTTTTGGAACGCCTGCGCCCTCGCAGGCAAACGGCGCGGATGCGTCGTAACTGAGGTAGATTTTGAAGCCGTAATTTGCTAATGATTTGTTCGCGCTTTGCGCTCAATGCCTGCGAGGGCGCAGGCGTTCCGACGTTTTATGAAATTTTTATTTTTTCTTTTACAAATCGGCGAGCTGGTCAAAGGAAATTTTAATTGGCGAGGCTTTATTCAGCTTATCATTTTTATTTTGATGGGTTTGGTCGTCGTTTCATTTGGCGGTTTTATTGTCTATAAAGTGCTGAAAACGGCGAAAAAGGGAAAGGACGAAGATGGATTTTGAAGTTTTGATCGTGTTGGCGGTTTTCGTCGTCGCGCTGCTTTATTCTTCGGTCGGACACGGCGGCGCGTCTGGATATTTGGCGGTTTTGGCTTTGTTTGGCATTGCATCAGAAGTTTCGCGTCCGACGGCGTTGGCGTTGAACGTCTTTGTCGCTTCGATCGCGTTCGTGCAGTTTTACCGCGAAAAACATTTCGATTGGAAAGTTTTTCTGCCTTTTGCCGCCGCTTCGATTCCGTTCGCGTTTTACGGCGGAGGGCGAAATCTGCCGACGACTGTTTACAAAATTATTCTTGGAATTACGCTGATGCTGGCGGCGATTCGTTTGGCAATCAATATGAAATCCGAGATCGAGCCGCGTGCGCCGAAAATCTGGATTTGTTTGCTGATCGGTGCTATTTTAGGCTTGGTTTCGGGGCTTGTCGGCGTTGGCGGCGGAATTTTTTTAACGCCGATTCTGCTTTTAATGAATTGGACGGAAACGAAAAAAGCCGCCGGAATTTCCGCGCTTTTTATTCTCGTCAATTCGATTTCGGGACTTCTGGGAAATTACGCACAGGTTTTGCAACTTTCCGCAACGGTTTACGTTTGGATTTCCGCAGCCGTTGTCGGCGGAATCATCGGCGCGACTTTGGGCAGTAAAAAGTTCAATTCGATGACCTTGCGCCGCGTTTTAGCTGTCGGATTATTAGTCGCGGGATTGAAACTGATTTTTACATAAAAAGTTACTGCAAATCCTTGAATTAAAAGCGTTCATAGGAAAGGAGAAAATTTATGAACCAACAAACAAACGACGATCTTAATCATCTGAAAATTCTTTCGATCTGTTTTTATGTCAAGGCAGGTTTGACTGCTTTGACCTCGCTTATTTTTTCGATCTATATAATCTTCGGCGTGGTTTTTATGGTTGCGGATATTCCGCGAAAAGCAGGTGATCCGCCGCCGGAGCTTATGGGCGGAGTTTTTGCGGGTTTTGGCATTGTTTTGATGGGAATATTTTTAATTCTCGCGTTTTTGTCTTTTTATGCCGGACGTTCTTTGTCGAAACACAAAAATTATACATTTTGTATTGTGATCGGCGCCTTAGTTTGTCTTTCGATGCCGCTCGGAACAATTTTGGGAATTTTTACGCTGATGGTCTTGATGCGCGATTCGGTGAAAGCGATTTTCAAAGGTCAAAACTATCCGCAATTCGGGAACACGCCGCCGAATTGGCAGTAAAACACAAGGGGAAATTTATGAATAAAGATTTAGATCAGCTTCGTTTGCTTTCTATTTTTCACTACGTCGTCGGTG
>DAITPE010000546.1:0-3968 GCA_036833775.1 Pyrinomonadaceae bacterium
CAATAAATTTATCAGTGAAGACAACTTCTCAGGCGCATGGTTAACATTAAATAGCAAAAAACTGGCTTTACCAACTATCGCTGAATGTCTCGAAATTTTAATGAAAAAAAGTCTAAACTCAACCTTTCATTTAGTTGCAGAAAATTGGATTCGTGGTTGGAAAAATTCCAGATTTTATAGGTAATATCTTCAGCTCAGCGTATTTGCTAATCATGCTGAGGGAGGTGTTTTACTAAAAGCATATAAATTCGGCATTAGAGGCGGTAAAGCAAATCTAAAGCAATTTTCAGTTAAGTGAAACACAAACCGCTTCGGAATATGTGACAAGGAATAAGTGAGAGGTGAAAAGTAAGAACTATCACTTCTCACATTTCACCTTTCACTTATTCCGAAGTTTGTATTGCATCAATCTGAAATTAGCTATAATACACAAATTTTGAAGAAAGTAGGCAAAGCGGCAATCAGACGAGCGGTGACTAGATTGGCGACGTAAACTGTTTGTAGTAGAGGGGAATATGAAACAGCTAATTTATGGAAATGGTTGGCACAGACATTTAAAGAAACTGACAGCCGAAATCAGATATGAGTCAAACTTGGACGAAAAAGTTTGGATTTGGCACACAATATGCACACAAAAAAGGAAAGGGCAACTTTAAGAGTTGCCCTAAGTTATTGATTCTATTGGTGGAGACGAGGGGGATCGAACCCCTGACCTCATGAATGCCATTCATGCGCTCTCCCAGCTGAGCTACGTCCCCGAAATTTCAATCGCCGTTTTTTTAATTCGGCAAAGACTGAATTTAACGAAATTTGCCGCAAGCGTCAAGTCTTTGCGGTTTTATTTGCCTTTAAAGTTCGGTTTTCGTTTTTCCAGAAATGCCGAAACGCCTTCTTGTTTGTCTTCGGTCGAAAAACAGATGGCGAAAAGATCGACTTCGCGGCGTAAACCTTCGTCGAGATTCGAGCGCGATGCAAATTTGACGGCTTCTTTTGCCATTTGCAGTGCGACGGGAGCTTTTTCGGCGATCTTGTTGGCTAATTTCATTGTTTCTGCTTCGAGTTCGGCGAGCGGGAAAACGTGATTGACCAAGCCGTAGTTCAAAGCTTTTTGCGCGTCGATCATATCGCCCGTCAAGGTCATTTCCATTGCTCTTCCTTCACCGATCAAATTGGTTAAACGCTGCGTTCCGCCGCCGCCGGGAATGATGCCGAGATTGATTTCGGGTTGACCGAAACGAGCATTTTCGCTGCAAACGCGGATGTCGCAAGCGAGTGCGAGTTCGTTTCCGCCGCCGAGACAAAATCCGTTGATCATTGCAATGACAGGCTTCGGAAATGTGTCGATCGAATTGAAAAGCGTTTTTTCGTGGAAAATATTTCTTTGTGTGACAGGCGTTTTTCCTTCAAATTCGCTGATGTCCGCGCCTGCCACGAAGGATTTTTCGCCGGCACCGGTAATGACGACGACGCGCACCGATTCGTCTTTTCTCAATTCATCGAGCGCGGCGACGCTTTCGGCGTGAACATTATAATTCAAAGAATTTAATTTATCGGGACGATTGATCGTCAAAACGGCAACGCTTTCGCGTTTTTCGACCGTAATAGTTTCGTAGTTAGACATAAATTTTATAAAAGAATAATAAAAAGTCGGGGATTTGATTTACTGTTTAAAAGATAGCATTTTTGCTTTTTTGAATCACGCCGCAGAAAGATTTATTTATATGTTTTAGTTTCAAAATATTTTTAATTTAAGTTTAATGCAGACAGTTACTTAAATCATTTGAGATTCAACAGATTCAGCCGAGATGCGAGAAATAGTTTGGATAAATTGGTATTTTGGTGTATCAATAATGTATGTTTTTTGCACTCGATAAAAGAGGCACATTATTTTTATAAAAAAAGCCTTCGACCGAGCGAAGGCTTAAAAATGAAAAATAAACTTTCGTTTATCCGAAAAGTTCTTTCAAATAATCAAAAATTTCAATATAAACCGATTTGGTTTGAGTTTCCTGCGGAAGCTCGACCAAGCAAGTTTGTTGACCTTGAGGGCAGGTTTTGCCGCCCGAATGGGTCGTTCCATCGCCGTCTCCGGCTAAAGCTGTAAATGAACAAAGGGTAATTAAGATTAAAGTTAAAAAGATATTTTTTTTCATGCTATTTGCTCCTGATGTTTGTTTTTTGTATTTTGTTTTAAACGATTGTGAAACAATCATTCGAGAGCTATTTTAGCAAGAAAACTTGCAACCTATATGAATAAGACTCCTAACACGGCAACAATAAACATTGTCGAAGCTATTCAAAACGCCAGAAATGCTGAGTTTTGCAGGGATATAAACGCGTTGCAAGAAATATTGCAAAGTGTATCTGATTTACACGATTGTTTAAGTGATATTTTTTCGGAATTTGAAAATCCGATCAAAGCTGAACTTTTTCGTCTTTACGGGTTTTATCTCACTTTTGCAGGACGAGCAAAGAATAAGAAGGATTTTCATTTACGTGCAAAAGATGCTTTAACGATTGCAATTGAATTGTTTGAAAGTGAAAATCTGCCTGAAAAAGCCGCTGAAGCCAAAATAATTATGGCTTTTGCCTATTGGAATAACGGCGAAGTCGAAAATGCCGAAACGCATCTCGATATGGCAGAGCTGGAATTTGTCGGGAATAAACTTCATCCGGTTTTTTTACAAATTCAAGTTAATCGTTTGATGATTTTAAGTTGGTCGGGAAAATTTGAAGAAGCAAGAATTTTGTCTGATTCGATACAAAATAAAATCGGTTTCTGTTCAGATTCCAAAGTAAAACTTATACATCATTTCGAGTCGGCTATTTTGTTTCATCATTCCTTGAAGTATGACAAAGCAATTTATCATTTTCTCGAAGCCGAAAAGATCGCTAAAGAAACCAATAATCAACACCTTTCCGGGCTCAATTACAACAATTTTTCACTTTTATATTTAGATCAGAAAAATTTTCACAAGGCGCATTTTTATTCAAAATTGTCGCTCGAAATTCTTGAAAAGATCAGTCATACGGGCTGGATTCCGCACGTTTTGGATTCGCGGGCGAATATTTTTCTGGCTGAAGAAAAATTCAAGGCGGCTTTGTCGTTTATCGAAAAAGCACTCGAATATTTTTATAAAAGCGACGATTATAAAGGACTTGCCGCCGCGCTTTGGTCGAAATGCTTGATTTTGCTGCGGCAGTCGAAAACCGAAGAGGCTTTTATCGTTTTCGGGGAATTGGAAAGCATTGCTGCCGAAAATATCGGCGAAATTGCGGTGCGCAGATATGCGAAATTATTGAGTAATGAAATTTATCCTTTGCGCGGAACGAATTACGAACAAGAAGTTCCCGAATTTAAAAAGTTTTTGGTAACGCGCGCGCTGCACGCCGCAAACGGCAAAAAAACCGAAGCCGCACGGATTTTGGGTTTTGTAAAACATCAAAATTTATCCGAAATTTTAAAGAAACAGTTTCCGCATCTTTACGCCGAAATCGGCTATTCAGAACGCGAAAGCCGTTCAGATAAAAACAGGGAAAAATCTCCGAAATCTATTGTTAAAACTCAGAAAAGCGAGGTTCGTGAAGAAAAAACACAAAGCCGGAAACTTTCTGTATCAAAGATCGATCTCGGCAATCGAATGGTTTCTTTTTCGTGGAATTTTGAAGCGGAAATATATTCCACTTTTTATTTTAACGAAACCGTAATGCGCTCTTTCGGAATAAACGAAGGCGCGGTCGTCGTCGTTGTTCCTTCCGCAGAAATCGTGCCGGATGATCAGATCATCGCGCTCGACGGAGAACAGTTCGTGTTCGGCAAAGTCCGTCACGATTCGTTTTCAAACGTCTTTTTTCTCGAATGGGAAAACGAAACCGTTTTCTTAACTGCCGAAAATATTGTCGGAATTCCCGCCGCGTATCAATCCATTTCAAAGATCAAAGCCGAGATCATCGAATTTATGAAACTT
>DAITPE010000547.1:0-3957 GCA_036833775.1 Pyrinomonadaceae bacterium
TTACATATTTTTGCAGGAAGGTTTGTTTTTCCAAAAAGTCGGTCCGCGCACGATTCTCGTTGCCGACCAAAACCGCCGGCAGAATTTTCAACAATTGGTTTTAAGAACATTTTATTTGGCAAACGCTGCGCCGAAAGACGTTGCTAAGGTCGTGCAAACCGCAATTCCCGCACAACCCGGCAGAACTCCGACGATCGTTTTGACAGACGATGCGACAAACAGCGTTACGATCCGCGACACTGAAGAAAACGTCCGTTTGATCGGAAAATTAATCACGTCACTCGACAAAGACCGCGCCGAAGTGGTGATGGACGTTGCGATTTATGAAGTAAATAAAACTGATTTACTGCAACTCGGAAATCAGATCGGAACTGACGATCAGTTGACGAATTTGCGCGGAACCGTTCCGGGATCGATCGGCGTTGCGGCATCGAATGTTTTTCAAAACGCATTAGGTGTTTCAATTGCTGTTCCGTCGATAAATATTAGTGCTTTCCAGCGAAAAAATAACTCAAAACTCCTCGCTTCAACTCAGATTCACGCTTTTAATAACGAAGATTCTTCAGCGAGAATCGGTCAGCGTGTTCCAGTCAGAACAGCAGCGATTTCGAATGGTTTTAATAATAACGGCGGTAACAATAACGGCGGCGACGGATTTTTAACCAACGTCATCAATTACGAACAAGTGGGTTTGACTTTGAAATTCAAGCCATTGGTTTTTCCGAACCAAGACGTTCAAGTTGCGATGGAAATCGAATCGAAAGACGTTGTTGCCTGTAACGAAACGAATCCGTGTTTTTCCGAAAGAATCATAAAAGGAACGGCACGTGTTCAGAATAACAAAACGCTTCTTTTGGCAAGTGTCGCACAAGATACACAGGTAAATGGTCGTGAGGGTTTGCCTTTGCTCGGTTTGATTCCGATCTTGGGTAGATTGTTTACTGCAC
Organism: Pyrinomonadaceae bacterium; assembly: GCA_036833775.1. Lineage (GTDB taxonomy): Bacteria > Acidobacteriota > Blastocatellia > Pyrinomonadales > Pyrinomonadaceae > JAJQRF01. The sequence goes on from DAITPE010000547.1 coordinate 948, forward strand.
CGACCAAAGATAACCGAAAAGTTGACATTATTATTGCTGTTACACCACGCGTGATTCGTGCGCCGGCGATTTTGCCTGAAGATGAAGCGGAACGCCCGACGGGAAGCTTGGCAACACCGACAAACGGTTCACTCGAAGCGATGATCGTGCAGGAAGAACGCGAAGAATTGTTGGCGGCGGCGCGCCGTTTGCCGACTACGACTGCCGTTCAATTGCCTGACCAAAAAGTTGAAGATGCGCCTGTTTACGTGAAATCGGGCGATTCGCAAGCCGTTTCGCAAAACACTGAAAATACAACCGAACCGAAAGCGGAAACATCGGATAAAACAAATTCGGAATTGAATCTTTCGAGTTTGAAACCGATCGATTCGAGTGTGAAAACGCTGAATATCGCGCAAACTTCCGACTTGGTTCAAGGTTCGCTTCCTGCGAAAGAAGCAACTTTGAAAACTCTTGAAACGCCGGAAGTTGAAAAACCGAAAGCGAACGCGCCGATCGCGGAAATCAAACTTTTGCCGAATTTGCCCGAAATGAAACGCGGCGAAAAAACAAAGATCGCGGTGATGATAAAAAGCGCGACGGCATTTCGTTCGGCGGTTTTGGGATTGAAATTCGACGATAAAAAACTCGCGGTTAGAACGGTAAGTTTCGGCGATGCGTTCGGTTCTGATTTATTGAACACTGCTTCGACGCCGTTTTTGAATCAAGGCGGAAAAATGTATGTTTCGCTTTCGTCGCCGAAAGATTCGGCGCAAAATGCTTCGGGCATTTTGGCTTATATCGAAGTCGAAGCTTTGACCGACGGAAAACACGAAATCTCTTTTGACGGCGATGTCGTGAATCTTTTGACGGCTGACGGTAAAAATTTCGTAGTTAAGTTTTAATCGAAATGAGAAAAAGGAAGTTTCAAAAATTAAAAGCCGAAAACGGTTATTCGCTTTTAGAATTGGTAATTACGCTGACCGTGCTTTCGATTTTGATAATGGGAACGATTCCGCTTTCGCAAAACGCAGTCAAACGACAGAAAGAAATTCGTCTGCGCGAAACTCTGCGCCAAATTCGTTCGGCGATCGATGAATTCAAACGCGATACGGTCGGCGCGTGTCCGCAAGGCGCGGCGTCAACTACGAATCCGATTCCCGGACAAACCGGACAAAGTGCAACCGCAAATAATGTTTTCGATCCGCGCAGCCGTGTTGTGATAGATGACTGTAAGATTTTTGAAACGGAAAATCTCGATCGTTATCCGCCGACGCTGGAAACTTTGGTTGACGGCGTAAAGGTCAAACAGCGCGGAATCAATCTCGGTTCGGGCAGAGTTTTCGATGATAAAAATGCAACGGATATTAACGAAAACAAAGAAGTTATCAAAAAATATCTGCGCGAACTTCCGAAAGACCCGATGACGGGCGAATCAGATTGGGTTTTGCGTTCGTCGTATCAGGAAAAAGGTTCGGACAATTGGGACGAAGTAAACGTTTTCGACGTGCATTCGGCATCCGAAGAAGAAGCATTAAACGGAGAAAAATACAGTGATTGGTAAAATAAAAGAAGTATTTAAAAAGTTGAAGGACAAAATAATTGCCACAAACCAATCGCAAAATCAAAAAGGATTTTCGCTGTTTGAATTGATGATTGCGATGTTTATCATCATCATTTTGATCTCCGTTGCGTTGCCGACGTATCAGCGCAGCGTTCAGCACGCCCGCGAACTCGTTTTGAAGGAAAATCTTTTCCAATTGCGCCGCGCAATCGACCAATATGCGACTGACAAAGGGAAATTGCCGCAATCTTTAGACGATCTCGTTCAAGGGAAATATTTACGCGAAATTCCGATGGACCCGATTCTCGAAAAACCCGAATGGCAATCCGTGATGGGCGAAGACCCGAATTCTGCCGACGGAGAACAGGGTTTGAAAGACGTAAAAAGTATGGCTGACGGCGAATCTTCAGACGGAAAAGCGTTTAGCGAATTATAAATATTAAGTAAAATGTTTTCAGCACTTACACAACCGAATTATCCGAAAGCCGCGCTCGGATTGGAAAAAGACAGCGTGACGGCTTTGGCTTTGCAGAAAGAAGGCAGAGGTCAATATGGCATCAAACAAGCTGCGACAGTCGAATTGCCGAATCGTCTGCTGAATCCTAATTTTCTCGAAAAAAATATCGCCGATTCCGCGCAATTAAACACTTTGATCGACGAAACTTTGATAAATGCAGGATTGGTAAATCAGAAAAATTGGTCGGTTTCGTTGCCTTCAAACGCGGCGCGAACGGCGATTTTGACACTCGAAAGCGAACCCGTTTCAAAGCAGGAATTAAGCGAGATTCTCGATTGGAAATCCGAACAAGTTTTCGGCGCATCTGCTGGAGAAATGCGGATTTCACGCGAAAAAATCTCGCCCGACAGCGAAGGGAAAACGAGATATTTTGCAACTGCGGTCAAGCTTTCCGTGATAAATGAATACGAAACGCTTTTTGAAATGAAAGGCTGGAAAACAGGTTTAATCTTGCCGCGCGTCGTGAGCGAATCGAATTGGCTGATGAACAAGGATAGAAGCGATTCACTGTTAATCAGCTCGCAATTTGACGGCTTTACCGCGCTTCTGCTTCGCGGAAACGAACCGACCGTTGTGAGAAACGTAACTTGCGGCGAAAACGAACGCGACGACGAAATTTTCCGTCTTTTGATGTTTTACCGCGATCGGCTTGCAAACGAACAAAATTGGCTCGAAAAAATTCTGCTTATCGGAAAAGATTTCGCGCCGCAAAAGATTCACGAAATTTCCGCCGAAGCACTCGGACAAACGCTGAAAATCTTGCGTCCCGAAGATGTCGGATTGAATATTCCCGCGAATAATCTGAACTTTGACGATCTCGCCGCACCTGCCGGACTTGCCGCGCTTGGAATTTGAAACAATATTAATGGAACGCGGATTGGGCGGATTTAGCAAATATATACGAATTTTTTTTCAAAGATATTTTTCAATTATCCGTGTAAATCTGCTAA
>DAITPE010000548.1:0-3941 GCA_036833775.1 Pyrinomonadaceae bacterium
AAGAAGTTTCCATTCGCGGCGTGGCTGATGCGACGGCAAACGGAATCGGTTTTGTTCACCAAGAATTAAATGTTCTGGACAATCTGACGGTTGCCGAAAACGTCTATCTCGGACGAGAACCGCGAACGCTCGGATTTCTTGTTGATCGTCAAAAATTAAATGCCGATACGAAAGTTTATTTAAAACGGCTGAATCTGAATTTTTCGAGCAAAACTCCGCTTATCGAGCTTTCCATCGCGCAGCAGCAAATGGTTGAAATCGCCAAAGCACTTTCGATGAATGCGCGGATCGTGATTATGGATGAGCCGACTTCGAGCCTGACTTTGACCGAAACCGAAACGCTTTTGTCCGTTATCAAAGACCTGCGAAATCAAGGCGTAAGTATCATTTACATTTCACATCGGCTCGGTGAAATCAAAGAAATCGCCGATCGCGTAGTCGTTTTGCGCGACGGGAAAAATGCCGGAAGTTTGGAGCGCGAGCAGATTCATCACGAAGCGATCGTGAAATTAATGGTCGGGCGCGACATCGTTCGCAAAGAACGTCCGCCGCTTTCGGATGAACAAACTTCGCTGATCGAAGTCAGAGATTTGAAAACTCGCCGTTATCCGAATCAAACGGTTTCTTTCGACGTTCGCAAAGGTGAAATCTTGGGTTTTGCAGGACTCGTCGGCGCAGGTCGTTCGGAAGCGGCACAGGCGATCTTCGGCGTTGATGCTCCCGTCGGCGGAACTGTAATTATTGACGGCAAACAAATTAAGATAAGTTGTGCAAAAGATGCGATCAAGAGCGGAATTTATCTGATTCCCGAAGATCGTCGAAATTGCGGTTTGATTTTGGACGTTCCGATACGTGAAAATATCACGCTTCCCGCGCTTTCGCGTTATGCTTCCGCCGGACTCGTTAATAAATCTTCAGAAAGCAAAACGGCGCAGGAATATTGCACGAAACTGAACGTCAAAACGCCTTCGATCGAAACGAATGCCGGAAATCTGAGCGGCGGAAATCAGCAAAAAGTCGTGCTTGCAAAATGGCTTTCACTCGATCCGAAAATGCTTATTTTCGACGAACCGACGCGCGGAATCGACGTCGGCGCAAAGGCTGAAATTTATCAATTGATGCGCGATCTCGCAAAATCCGGTGTTGCGATCGTGATGATCTCTTCGGATATGGAAGAAGTTTTGGGCGAAAGCGACCGCATCGCCGTGATGCACGAAGGTGCGATCAAGGGAATTTTAGAACGCGTTGAAGCAAACGAAGAATCCGTGATGAAATTAGCGGTTGGATAAATTAAGTTTCAAGTTTTATTTCTCACCTGAAACTTGAAACCTGAAAATTGAAACTCTTTTTTTATGAGAAAAGAACTCGGAACATTTATTTTGCTGGTCGTTTTGTGCGTCGTTTTGGCGATTCTCAATCCGGCTTTTCTTGACGGCGCAAATTTGCAAAATCTTGCAAGATTGATCGGGATTTACGGCATTTTCAGTATCGGTTTGGGTTTGGTAATTATCACGGGCGGAATCGATCTTTCGGTCGGTTCGGTTTTCGCACTGCTCGGCGTGATTCTTTCTATCTTGCTGGTAGATTGGCATTTACCGACTTCGACCGCGCAAACGCTTTCGTTTTTGCCGGAATGGTTAGGATTGATTCTCGGAGCATTTTTGGCGGTTTTGATCACGGTCGGAATTACGACGATTCTCGGGGTTTTCAACGGTTTGCTCATTACGAAAGTGAAAATGCAGCCGTTTATCGTGACGCTTTGCGGTTTGCTTTTTTATCGCGGTTTGGCGCGTTATGTCGCCAACGACGAAACAAAAGGATTCGGCGCGGCAAGCGGTTTTGAAACCTTAAAGGAACTTGCGACAGGCAGTGTTTTCGGCATTCCGACGCCTTTTATTATTTTAATTTTTATCAGCATAATTGCTTGGGTCGTGCTTCATCGTTCGATTTTCGGGCGTTATCTTTTCGCCGTCGGGCGCAACGAAATCGCGGCAAAATATTCGGGCATCAATTCCGATTCGATCATCACGGGCGCGTATATTTTGTGCGGTTTTCTTGCCGGAATCGCGGGAATTCTGCTCGCTTTTTACACAAATTCGATCTCGCCTTCGTCGCACGGAAATTCTTACGAGCTTTACGGAATCGCGGCGGCGGTTTTAGGCGGATGCAGTTTGCGCGGCGGTTCGGGTTCGATCGTCGGAATCCTGATCGGAACGGCACTTTTGCAGGTTTTACAAAATCTCGTCAATCTTTTGGGCATTCCGAGTTCGCTCAATTTCGCGGTCATGGGCGTGGTCATTTTGCTCGGCGTAATTGCCGACCAAGTTTTACAAAATCGTAAGGCTAAACAAGTTAAATCGTAAATTTTATGAAGTTTTCAGTTTTGATTTTGCTCGTTTTGTTGGCTGCAAATAATTTTATGGCGCAAACTTCGATTCGGCTTTGGAATGAAGATGCGCCGAACGCGCTCGGCAAAGAGGCTGTCGATATTCCCGAAATCAAACCGTTTCTCGCGCCGAAAGAAAAAGCGACCGGCGCGGCAATTTTAGTTTTACCCGGCGGCGGCTACGGGCATTTGTCGGATGTAAAAGAAGGTTCGGCAGTGGCGGAATGGCTGAACTCGCTCGGAATTTCGGCGTTCGTTTTGAAATACAGACTCGGACCGAAATACGGACAGCCGAATCAATTGCTCGATGCGGCTCGCGCTTTGCGGACGATTCGTGCGCGAGCGAAAGAATGGAATCTGGACGAAAAACGCATCGGAATTTTAGGTTTTTCGGCAGGCGGTCATCTTGCTTCGACACTTTCGACGCATTTCGATGCGGGAAAACTGGACGCGAAAGACGAGATCGAAAAAGTGAGTTCGCGTCCTGATTTGCAGATTTTGATTTATCCCGTCGTTACGATGGGTGAATTTACGCATCAAGGTTCAAAGAAAAATCTGCTCGGCGAAAATCCTTCGACGGAATTAATTCAAAAATATTCGAATGAGCTGCAAGTGACAAAAGAAACGCCGCCCGCGTTTCTCGTTCACACGATGACAGACACGGCGGTTCCGGTCGAAAACAGTTTGCAATATATCGCGGCTTTGCGTAAAAACGGCGTTCCTTTCGAGTTTCATCTTTACGAACAAGGTCCGCACGGTTTCGGTCTTGCACCGACAAATCCGTATCTGAACAGTTGGGCGGAAAGATGCGCCGATTGGTTGAGAATGCATAATTTCGCCGCGAAGAAATAGGAATTTTTGCCACGAATAACACAAATAACACGAATGTTTTTAAGAATAAGTTTGATTGAAGACTTTTTCAAATTTCAATTTTCGACAAAAATTTTATTTAAATTATTCGTGCAATTCGTGTTATTCGTGGCTAACTTAAAAACTTTATGAAAGATTCAAAATTAAATCGTCGTAATTTTCTGAAAACGAGCGCGGTCGGCGCGGCTGGAATTTCTTTGTTGGCAAATGCCGACAAAACTTCGGCGGCTGAGTTAATCGCTTTACCGAATGAAATCTCGCCGCGTCAGATCATTCCGTTTAATCACGGCTGGCTTTACAGTGAAAAATTTACGCCCGAAGCAATTCAGCCGAAATTTAACGACAAAAATTTCGCGGTCGTGAATATTCCGCACACGAATAAGATGATGCCGCTCAATGGTTTTGACGAACAGGAATATTGTTTCGTTTCCGTTTACCGTAAGAAATTCAAACTGCCGAAAGGCGTTGAAAATAAACGAGTTTTTATTGATTTCGGTGGTGTGATGACGGCGGCAAAAGTTTATTTGAACGGTCAACTTATCGGCGAAAACAAAGGCGGTTATAATAATTTTTCTTTTGATCTGACGAAAAATTTAGATTTCAACGGCGAAAATGTTTTAGCCGTCGAAGTAGATTCGACCGAACGCAAAGACATTCCGCCGTTTGGAAATTTGATCGATTATTT
>DAITPE010000549.1:0-3915 GCA_036833775.1 Pyrinomonadaceae bacterium
ATAAACAAGGCGAAAATAAGTTTAAGTAAGATTTTCATTAATTTGAACTCCGATTATTTTTTGTAAAGTTGGAAATTTATTTAAGTTTTCCGCCGCTCTCAAAACGATTTCGAACATCGGTTTAATAAAGGGCAGAAAATAGGTTTTGCCACGAAAGGTCGATTGAAACGAAAATGTGCCGATCGCTTTTAAGCATCTTTGGATCGTTTGAAGCCGGAATTCATTTGTGAATTCGGCTTCGTTTATTTTTTCGAGACCGAGTTTTTCGCGTTCGTTTAAAAAATAAATTCGTTTCTCGGCAAGCCATTCGGGAGTCGGTAAAACCGTCACGCGATCGAGCAGAAGCGAAACCAGATCGTAACTCGCCACACCGATTCGAGCGTCTTGATGGTCGATGATATGCAGGGAGTTATTTTCATCGAGCATTAAATTTGCCGCGTGAAAATCTCTGTGCGTCAACACTTTAGCTTTTTTTTTCAACTCATCGGCGAGATCGGAAAACTCTGCATTCAAGCTGCTTTCGATTTCGTCTGATAACGGTTTTTTCAACAAAGAAGTAAAATAATGCTCTTTGAAGAAATTGAGTTCCCAAAGCAGTTTTTCACTATCGAATTTTAGTTTTGATGCGATCGAATCGAGTTCAAACGCCAAAGGAGTCGCGGCTTGTATCTTTGCGATAAGTTTGATCGATTCATCGAGAAATTCATCGCGGGTTTCATCATTGGAATTTTGGAGAAAATCACGCAATATTTTATCGCCGAAATCTTCGTGAATGATAATTTGGTTTTTTTTATCGAAAGCAATAATTTGTGCGACGGGAAGTTCAGCTTTGAGAAAAACATTTGTCACATCCAGACAAGCATCGAATTGACCTTTGCATAGATCGTTGAACGGGTAAACGCAGGCAATTGCCGATATGCCGTTCCAATTGATGCGAAAATATTCGCGCGTCGAAGCATCTTGCGTAAGCGGCGAAATTTCTGTATTTTGATCGTTTTCAACTAAAAAAACTTCGAGTTTGGAAAGCAGTTCGGACATAACCGTTTTAAATATATTCTATCAAAGGAACAATATAATTTTCGCCTTGAATGTAGCCTTTCAAAGCTTTTTCGGGAATTTCTTCGCAATTTCTGACCATATCGGCGCGAACGATCGCCGCATTTTCAAAATGTTCACCCGCTTCGATGCGGACATTGTCGGCAATGATCGTGCGGTAAAGCTGTGCGTCGTCGCCGATACTGACGTTATCCCACATCACGGAATCTTTCACGGTTGCGCGCCCCGAAACGATGCAGTTTTCGCCCGCACAAACATTTGCGTTTTGCATCATCGCCAAAGAAATATCGAGATAACGCGGAATCGTGGAAAGCTCGAACCAATTTGCGTCGGTGACGTGAACCGCGATCTTTTCACCGTTTTTCAAGGCAGGATTGTAAAAATAAGGAACAATGTCGGAATAAACGCCGCGCGGAATGTAGTCGAAAACACGCGGTTCGAGAATGTGAATTCCCGTAAACATAAGCGGCGTATAAAGTTCCTTGGTTGATTCACGAATTTCGTTTGCGGTAAAAGGATGTGCGAAATCGCCGAAACCCTGTAAAAATCCGTCTTTTGTATAAACTTCGGTAAATTTCTCGCGCTTGACGTTCGGTTTCAAAACCATCGTGGCGATCGCGCCTGATTTTTTATGAGTTTCGACGGCGGCGGAAATATCAATATCGGTAATGATCTTTCCGTTGACGATCACAAAAGTATCGTCTTCGAGCAAATGTCTGGCGTTATCTAAAGCTCCGGCGGTTCCCAAAATTTTCGGATTTTCTTCGGTATAATGAATCTTGACGCCAAAATCACTTCCGTCACCAAGAGCTTTTTTCACGGATTCGGGCTGGTGATGTAGATTTACGACAACATCTTTAAATCCGAATTTTGCAACATATTCGGCAACATATCCGACAAGCGGTTTGCCGAGAAAAGGAATTGCGGGTTTCGTGCGGTCAATGGTCAAAGGAAAAAGCCGCGTCCCGAAACCGGCGGCTAAGATCATAGCTTTCATAATTTACAAAATCGAAGGTTTTACAATTTGAACAATTTTTATTTGATAGAACACTAAACTTCAAACATTACTTATTTTGCAAATCAATTGCAAACTTGCAGAATAAATTCCAATCGTTAAAATTCAATAATTTATGATGAATATTTCAACCGAAAAAACTTACGGAATATTTTCAACTCCGGCGAATAAGAAAATTATTTCAAAAATAAAAAATTCCGGTGCAGGACTTATCGAATTTGGTTACGAAGAGTTTGAAAAAACGGATTTGAATGATGATACGGAGATTTTCGATCAAAATAATTTGGCTGACTGGTTTGTATTTACAAATATCTATGCGGTCGATTTTTTTCTCGAGGAATTGCAGAACAGAAACATCGAACTGTTTCATTTGGATGAAGTAAGGATTTGTTCGTTCGGTGAAGCGGTTGCCGACAGATTGAGATTTGTCCAGCTTCATTCTGACATCATTGCGCAGAAAATCGATGAAAACAAAATATCGGATTCGATTCTCGATTACATAAATAACGCGGCAGATGAAAAAATTATCATCGTCAAAACTCAAACTGAGAATCATTTGATTTCTAAATTATTGGCTGAATCTGTAAATGATGTAAAAGAACTGAAGGTTGCAAAAATAAAAGATTCTAAATCCTCTGAAAAAATAAAACATCTAACTTTATTAAAAGGCGGTGCGATCGATGAATTTATTTTCGGATCGGTCGAAGATGTCACACAATTTATAATTCAATTTACGAAAGAAATATTTTATGAAAATATATTTGATACCGTTTGGGGAACCGATGAAATAACTTTGAAGACTTTGGATGAATTTGGAATGAAAGGATTTTATTTACAAAAATAAAAAGAGGCTGAAATTTCAGCCTCTTTTCAGTTTGCAATAAAGCTAACAATTAATGGACATACCAGCTTGCAGGCGGAATGTCATTCTGTTGACCCCATTCATATGCCTGAATTTGGCTGTCTGATGAACGAAGAACATAGAAGAAGTTCGCCGCCGCATCAACATTCGGTCTCCAAACAGCAAGGTCTTGTTTACCGTCGCCGTCATAGTCGCCGGGAGCACTTATATCACTCGTGATTCCCCAAGGAATCGGCGATAACGGACCTGTGCCGCCGCCGTCTCTTTCGAGAATAAAGTGTTGTCTGACACCGGAAATGGTTCTTCTGACGCAGAAGTCCGATTTACCGTCGGCATCATAATCGCCCGGAATGATGAAGTCGCTGGATGAACCCCAATTGACGAATTCCGTTGTTAAACCATTTGATTTCAACAAGACGAATTGACCGCTTGTCGGTGAATCGGGATTTGCACGTTGGATACAAAAATCGTTTTTGCCGTCGCCGTCAAAATCGCCCGGATTCACGAAGAAATCACCGTCTTCACCAAAGCCCCAGGGCACAACCCAAATGCCAGCAGGAGTTGTTGCAGGATTGCTCGGACGATAGAAGAAGAAGCACTGACCGTCACCGGCACCGAAGGCAGGACAACGGAAAGTAGCGGTATCCGCTTTACCGTCGCCGTCATAATCGCCTGTGATCGCCGGATCATCGCCGGTTTGACCGAAGACATCGGTGCGAAGTGTATTATTCGTACTTTGAAGAATGTAGAATGCCGCCGTGAACGGTGCACCCGGTCTCCAAACTGCCAGATCGGTTTTCTTGTCGCCGTCGTAATCGTTGGGAACTAAGAAATCCGTTGCCGCATCGCCTAAAGCTGCGACCGAAGTTGCGCCCGATCCATTGACGGCTGAATACCAGACAATGTTCGGAGCAAGATTTTCGGTGTTTGTTACGCCTTTAGCAGCAATTTCCCGATCTTTCGCAAGTCTTTCACGAACTGT
>DAITPE010000550.1:0-3907 GCA_036833775.1 Pyrinomonadaceae bacterium
CTGTATTATGTTGACGAACTGAATATGAAGGAAATCGGTGCGGTTTTAGGAATTCCCGAGTCCCGCGTTTCACAGCTTCGCACGCAAGCCGTCGTCCGTCTGCGGGCAAATATTGCGAAATAAATTTTTCAAAAATTATCTGAGAAATGAACAAAAGCGAATTACTTTCAAATGAAGAAATGTCGGCACTTTTGCCGGAAATCGATCCGGCAAACGCCGAACGCGAAAAGAAAAACCGCGTTTTGCCGTACAATTTCCGCCGTCCCGACCGTTTGTCGAAAGAACACGTTCGTTCGCTTTATCTGCTTCACGATCTTTTCGCCAACGGACTTTCGTCGGGTTTGCCGCTTTTTATGCGCACGTTTTGCGAAGCGAATCTGATCTCAGTCGAACAACAGCCTTACAGCGAATATTTGAAAGGTTTGTCCGATCCGACGACGATCTTTCCCGTTTCGGTTCCGCAATTAAAAGGCGTTTTCGCGCTCGAAATCAATAATTCAATTGCGTTTCCGATTATCGACAGAATGCTCGGCGGCGAAGGCAAACCTTCAAACGAAGTCCGCGCCGCGAGCGAATTGGAATTGAGCATTTTAGAAGCTTTCGTCAACGTCGTCGTTGATTCTTACAGGGAAGTTTGGAAACCTGTAATTGAGCTGACGGCAGAAGTTACGGCGAACGAAACGCGTCCGCAAATGCTTCAGATTGTCGCGCCGAACGAAGTTGTCGCCGCCGCGATTTATCAAGTTCAAGTCGGCGAAGCGAAAGGTTCGATGAGTCTTTGTTTGCCCGTCGGAATGCTCGAACCTGTGATCGATCAATTCAGCCAATCGGCAAATTCGTCAAGCAAAACGACCGCGCCGGAAGCGACCGCTTCGCTTTTAAAAACGCTTTCGACCGTTCATTTTCCCGTTTCCGCCGAACTCGAAAAAATCGCCGCCGCCGTTTCGGACTTAATGGAACTCGAAAAAGGCGACGTTTTGCGAACGAATCATCGCGTCGAAAAACCCGTCAACATCAGCGTCGGAAATACGATCAAATTTTACGGCAGACTTGCCGCGATGGAAAACAGAATCGTCGTGCAAGTTGCTGAAACAAAAGAAGAAATGTCATCACAGGCAGCCGCCTAATTTTCAGGAGAAACAATGCCGGAAAACGAAGAATTAAAAGAAGAAGAAATCGAAACTCAAGAAACCACGGAAGAAGTTTCAGAAGAAATCGCAGAAGAAGTTTCGGAAGAAGCTCAAGAAGAACCAGAATCGGCGATGGAACGCGAAATTGCTGCCGCGAAAGCCGAATTTGAAGCGAGCAAACCGGGAATGAGCGAACAGCCTTTCAAATTTCCGCAAGCCGCGAAAGCCGAAAGCAAAAGCGATTCAGCGAAAAATATCGAACGTCTTTTGGACGTTGAAATGAACGTCACGGTGCGTTTCGGTTTGACCGAAATGCCGCTTCGCGACGTAGTAAAATTCGGGATCGGAACAATGATCGAACTCAATCGAACGATCGACGAGCCGGTCGAATTACTGGTTAATAATTATCCGTTCGCACGTGGCGAAGTCGTTGTCATCGATGGATATTACGGCGTTCGTGTGACGGAAATCGGAACGCAGGAAGAACGTTCGCGGACGCTTCTTTCAAACAATAATTAAACAGCAGAAAATACGAAAAATACAGGAGAAAAGATGAATTTAGAGTTACAAATTTCAGCCGCATCGACGATCGTTGCTTTAGTCAGTTTTGCATTTGCGTTTGTTTGTTTGAAAAAATTGCGGAATCACCGCGAATTGCTCGAATTCAACGCAAAACAGACGGAAGAACTCGAAAAATCGCTTTCTAACAGCAAAGATTTGCTCGAAGAAAGCCGTCAAAAAGTTAACGATCAGGCGCGCCGCGTGGCGTGGCTCGAATCGCGCGTTCGTCAGCCGAAAACTGCGAAAAAAGATGTGGTTGAAGAACAAGAAGTTCAAATCATCGAAGAAAAACCTGTTGTCAATAAATCGAATATCACCGAACGCCGTCACCGCGTTTTGACGCTTGCTTCGCGCGGACAATCGCCCGAAACGATCGCTTCGACGCTCGGAATGATGCCCGGCGAAGTCGAACTCATCATCAATCTCAACCGCGCAATCGCGGCGTAAAAAAAGAAATTTCATCCACAGATAAACACAGATGGACACGGATAAATTATGAAAATTTCACAAAAAAATCCTGACAAAATCTCCTATCAAATCTGCGTTCATCCGTGTCCATCTGTGGATAAATAAAAAATATGAATTACGGATTATACACAGCTTTTCTCGGAATGCGCGCGCGTCAGCGGACGCTCGAAGTTCAGGCAAACAATATTGCCAATTCTTCGACGACCGGATTTAAAGCCGAACGCTTGAATTATGCCGCGATCGAAGCCGACAAAAAAAGCGGAATCAGTACGCAAAATCTCGTCGCGGGCGTTTCGACCGCGAGCCGTTTCGAGTTTACGGAAGGAACGATCCAACAAACCGGCAGAAGTTTGGACGTAGCGATCGAAGGCGACGCATTTATCCAGATTCAAACGCCGCGCGGAACACGCTACACACGCGCCGGAAATCTGACTTTGAATAATTCCGGTCAGCTCGTCACGCATCAAGGCGATCTCGTCGTCGGCGAAAAAGGCGCGATCACGGTTCCGAACGATAAGGGCGAAATTTCGATCGGCGAAGACGGAAGTTTGGCGATCGGAAATCAGCAGTTCGAAAATTTAAAGCTCGTTCGTTTCAATAATCCGACCGAAGCTTTGACGAAAGAAGGCGACACGATGTTTATGCTGACCGGCAAAGAACAGCCGCAGCAATCCGTAAATTCGCGCGTCATCCAAGGTTCGCTCGAATCGTCGAACATCAATTCGATAACCGAAATGGTTGCAATGATTAACAACCAGCGCGAATTCGAACATCTGCAAAAAAACGTCTCGCTTTTAATGAACGATCTCGGCAGAAAGATCGCGGGTGAAATTGGAAAGTTGTAAAAAAGGTTCTTCGTTCTTCGTCCTTTGTCCGTTGCAAAAACGGGCAAATGACGAATGACGAATGACAAAGGACGAAAATATTATGCCAAGTAGAGCACTTTTAACCGCTGCGACCGGAATGCAGGTTCAGCAGCAAAATGTTGACAATATCGCCAACAATCTGGCGAACTCTTCGACCGTCGGCTTTAAACGAACGCGGCTCGAATTTCAGGATTTGCTTTATCAAAATATGCGTGCCGCAGGCGGCGCGGCAAACGCGCAGACGAATTTGCCCGTCGGTTTGCAGATCGGACTCGGCGCGCGCGTCATCGCTTCCGAAAAAATCTTTATGCAGGGCGATTTCAAACAAACCGAAAATCCGCTCGATATGGTCATCGAAGGCAGCGGTTTTTTCCAAGTTCGACAGGCAAACGGCGATCTTGCATACACGCGTTCGGGACAATTTCACCTGAATAATCAAGGTCAGGTCGTGACCGCGACAGGCGAAACGATCGAACCCGCGATCACAATTCCGACCGAAGCGACTTCGATCACGGTCGGCGAAGACGGAACGGTTTCCGTGACTTTGCCCGGACAAAACACGGCGCAAAACGTCGGGCAAATTCAGCTTGCGATTTTTGCGAATCCGGCAGGAATGGAAGCACTCGGACGAAATCTTTTCCGCGAAACGGGCGCGAGCGGCAACGCGATCGCAGGTGCGCCGAATACGAACGGCATCGGTCGCGTAAATCAAGGCTACGTCGAAGGCTCGAACGTCAATGTCGTCGAAGAATTGGTAAATATGATCTCGGCGCAAAGAGTTTACGAAACGAATTCAAAAGTGATTTCGACCGCCGACAGAATGCTCGGCACAATCAATCAAGCCGTTTCATAATAAAAATTCGTAACGCAGGCGTCCGCGCC
>DAITPE010000551.1:0-3904 GCA_036833775.1 Pyrinomonadaceae bacterium
GCCATTAATGCTTCATTCTGTAAATCCCCGTTGACAATCTTTCCGCAAAACCTTCGTCAACCAATTGATGATTCGCTTTTCCGGCTTCGCGGCGCGTTAAGCCGAAAGCTTTCGCAAATTCGCCGAGCGCGGTCGTATCGCAGATTTTGAGAAAATTTCGGGCAATTTCTTTGACGGCTTCTTCGCGTGAAACTTTTTTCGCAAGTTCTTTCGGAAAACGAACTTCGGGCAGCGTCCAAATATACGTAAACTTCGGTTGATAAAGAACTTCCTGCGGAATCACTTTCATACATTTCTGCAATTCTTCCAACGCTTTCGTTAAATTTGCGCGGTTTTCGATCTTTGCTTCGGCGCGCAGATCGGAAGTTCCCATTTCCCATTCTTTCCGCAAAACTTTTAAGACTTTCTGCGCGTCCGCCGAAAGTTTTTCCTTTTCTTCGGCTTTCGGAATTCCCCAAACGGCGTTGAAATACGGAATCAGACGCGGCGCAACGAACATTGCGCGTCCCTTGGCGAGCTTTGAATAATAAACCTTGCCGCGCATCATCACTTCGTCTTTGAGCGTCCACGCAAGACTCATTTCGTAATCTTTCTGCACGTTTTTCGGCGAATGCGCGTCGCGCCGACCGCAAACGGCGATGTAAACGCTCGGCAGATTCGTCCGCGCATCGGTTAACGCCAGACAAAATCCCAAATCTTCGACCAATGCTTCGACCTGCAAAGCCGTTTCGATCTTTAAAGTTTCTTCACGCCGCCATTTCCGGTCGCGGAAATTTTCGATTTCTTCAAATGAGATTTTCATAAAACGATTCTAAAAGTCTTTCGGCAAAAAACAAAAAGACGTTAGAAAAAATTCCAACGTCTTTTCGATTCATTTATTTTCAAAACCTCAAATCGACCAAGTGAGTGTATAAGCGGGCGGCACGTTTTTGACGATTAAAGGGCTTTTCTGCGATCTTCCGTAGCGGTTTCGCATAAACTCCCGCAATTTCAGCGCGGAAGGCATATAGAAGCCGTGTGCGTATTGAAACGTGCGAACCGTGCAGCCTTCCTGCATAAATTTGTCGATTTCGATCAGGATTTGTTCGCCGACTTCGTTCGGCAGCGAAACGAAAGGCAGACAGCAAATAATGTAGCCGACCTTTCCTAATCCAGATTTCTTATGAATTTTATAAGCTTCCGCCGCATTTCCGCAGACGATATTCAGCCCGTCGTATCTTTTTTTCATCGAATCGACCAACTTTTTGTCGATCTCGATACCGAGATAAGAATTTTTATTCGGCAAAACTTCCAGTAAATGCTTCGTGATCGCGCCCGTTCCGACGCCTAATTCCAAAACTATATTGTCTTCATCCGGCGCAATTCCTTCGATCATCCGCGAAGCGAGTTCGGGAGAAGACGGCGCGATCGAGCCGACTTTTAATGGGTTTTTTAAAAATGCCTGCAGAAACTGAATATTTTCTTTCATTGCCAAGAATTATTTTGTCGGGGTGGTGACATCGGATGTATTTTGTAACTCTGTGTTTACATCACTGACGGCAATTTTATATCCACAACCCTCTTTTTGGCAATAACGCACAGTGCCTTCTTTCTTCGTCGTCTTTTCAAACGTCAAAGGCGCGTTGCAATTCGGGCAAGGTTCGGCAAGCGGTTTGTCCCAGTAAACTTCGTCGCATTTCGGATAATTCGTACATCCGTAAAAGACTTTTCCGCGTTTTGATTTTTTGACGGCGATCTCGCCTTTTCCGCATTTCGGGCAAGTAATTCCGGTCGTTTCGCGTTTGATGTAATCGCATTTCGGATAATTCGAGCACGAAATGAATTCGCCGAAACGTCCTTGTCTGATGACGAGTTTCGCGCCGTCTTTCGGACAAATTTCGTCCAATTCGACGGGCGGCGCAACGGCGACGGTCGCGCCCGATTTTTTATCGATCTTGCGGATATTTTTGCATTCGGGATAACCCGTACAGCCGTAGAACGCACCGAAACGACCTTTTTTCAAAGCCATTTCGCGTCCGCAAAGCTCGCACGGCGGAACTTCTTCGGCATTGCTTTCGGCAGTTGCTTCGCCGTTTGCGTTTTCAGCCGACGGTTTTTTATTGCCGACTTCGCGCGTCGTTTTGCATTCGGGATAATTCTGACAAGCCAAAAATTGACCGAAACGACCGAATTTGATGACCATCGGCGAACCGCAAGTTTGGCAAACTTCGTCGGTCGTGATGACGGCTTTTTTCTTGTCTTTCAAGCCTTCTTCGGCGTTTTTCAGATCGACCGAGAATTTGCCGTAAAAATTGCGGAGTGCGTCGCGCCAGTTTATTTTTCCTTCTTCGATGTTGTCGAGTTCGTCTTCCATCCGCGCCGTGTAGGTCGGATTGAAAAGGTCTGTAAAACCTGCGACTAAAACATCGTTGACGGTCGTTCCAAGAGCGGTCGGATGAAAACGTCCTTCGAGTTTTTCGACGTATTCGCGGTCTTGGATCGTCGTCATAATTGCCGCGTAAGTCGAAGGACGACCGATGCCCTTTTCTTCTAAAGCCTTGACCAGAGTCGCTTCCGTAAAGCGCGGCGGCGGTTCGGTAAAATGCTGTTCGGGCGTAATTTTATTGAGTTTCAACTGTTCGCCTTTTTCGACTTTCGGCAAAGTCAATTCCGCGTCGTCGTCTTCCGAACCTTCTTCAACCTTTTCATCGCGTCCTTCTTGATAAACCTTCAAAAATCCGTCGAATTTCTGCACCGAACCCGTCGCGCGGAAAGTAAAACGTCCGGCTTTGATGTCGATCGTCGTTTGGTCAAAGATCGCGGGATTCATCTGCGAAGCAACGAATCTCTGCCAGATCAGGCGATAAAGTCTGTATTCATCGTTCGAAAGATACGATTTAACGCTTTCGGGCGAACGGTTGACGTCGGTCGGGCGAATCGCTTCGTGCGCGTCTTGTGCGCCGCCTTTCGATTTATAATGAACCGCTTTTGCGGGCAAATAATTTTCGCCGTAATTTCCGCCGATAAATCCGCGCACTTCCGTTAAAGCCGTATCCGAAACGCGTGTCGAATCCGAACGCATATAAGTAATCAAACCGACCGCGCCTTCCGAGCCGAGTTCAACGCCTTCGTATAATTTCTGCGCCGTTGACATCGTTTTCTTCACCGAAAAACCTAATTTGCGCGATGCTTCCTGCTGTAATTTCGAGGTGATAAAGGGCGGAACGGGATTTCTCTTGCGTTCTTTGGTCGTGACCGAATCGACGATGAAATTTTCTTTTCCGGCTTCCGAAACGATGTCGTTCGCCGTTTTTTCGTCCTTGATGTGCGTTTCCGTCTTTTTCAAATCCTGATCGAAACCGCTCGTTTTGACAGTTAAATCTTCGATTTTATAAAGACGCGAATTGAAATTCGGCGGAAGCTTGGCGGCTAAATTTGCCGTGATCGTCCAATATTCTGTTTTGACAAAGGCTTCGATCTCGCGTTCGCGGTCAACGACGAGGCGCACCGCAACCGTCTGCACGCGTCCGGCGGAAAGCTTGCCGCCGATGTTTTTCCAGAGGATCGGCGAAACTTTGTAACCGACCAATCTATCCAAAACGCGTCGCGCCTGCTGTGCGTCAACCAGATTTTTATTGATCTGTTTCGGTTCTTTGAAAGCGTCTTTGATCGCGTTTTTCGTGATTTCGTTGAACATCACGCGGAAAACTTCTTTTTTCGGCTTTTTCGGCACGACTTCTTCCGCCAAGTGCTGGCAAATTGCTTCGCCTTCGCGGTCGGGGTCGGCGGCGAGAAAGATCGAATCGGCTTCCTTCGCGGCTTTTTTCAGCTCCGACACGACTCTTTTATTATTTCGCTTCTTTGTGTCGGGAATAACTTCGTAGGTCGGCTCGAAATTATTTTCGATGTCCACGCCCAAACCTTT
>DAITPE010000552.1:0-3902 GCA_036833775.1 Pyrinomonadaceae bacterium
AGCGAGGATAAACCGCTCCTCACCGATTTCAACGCCGACGGGAAAGCCGAGATCGCCGTCTATCGTCCGAGCCTCGGCGCGTGGTATTGGCTCGACAGCGCAACGGGCGCGTTCAATGCCGTCAATTTCGGTATCGCGACCGATATTCCCGTGCCTGCCGATTACGACGGCGATTATAAAACAGACATCGCCGTTTTCCGCCCATCGACGGGAAGCTGGTATCGTTTCAATTCTTCGGACGGTCAATTCGCCGCGCTGAATTGGGGAACGAACGGCGATATTCCCGTCCCCGCCGAATACGATTCGGACGGGAAAGCCGACATCGCCGTTTTCCGCCCGTCGAACGGCACTTGGTATCGTTTGCGCAGCGCGAATGGTTCGTTCGATATTTGGACTTTCGGCACGGCGGGCGATATTCCGCTGCCGTCAGCGTTTCAATAAAAATAGTTTCAGCTAAAAGAAAAAGGCAAAGCCGAGAATATTTTCGGTTTTGCCTTTTTACTTTTAGTTTTTACTTGTTCTAGCTTTGCATCGAAGCAAGAAATTCCGCGTTGGCTTTTGTCTTGGACAATCTTTCCAGCACGACTTCCATTTGCTCGACGGGCGAAAGCGGATTGAGAACGCGGCGCATCACCCAGATGCGGTTCAAATCCTCTTTGCTGATGAGCAGTTCTTCTTTGCGCGTTCCCGAACGCTGGAGATCGATCGCGGGGAACAAGCGTTTGTCGCTCAAACGGCGGTCAAGATGGATTTCCGAGTTACCCGTTCCCTTGAATTCTTCAAAGATAACGTCGTCCATACGCGAACCCGTGTCGATCAAAGCCGTAGCGATAATCGTCAGGCTTCCGCCTTCTTCGATGTTGCGCGCCGCGCCGAAAAAGCGTTTCGGTCTTTGCAGTGCGTTTGAATCGATACCGCCCGACAGAATCTTGCCCGACGGCGGCACGACCGCGTTATGTGCGCGGGCGAGACGTGTGATCGAATCGAGCAGAATAACCACGTCGCGTTTGTGTTCGACGAGGCGTTTCGCTTTTTCGATGACCATATCCGCGACTTGAACGTGTCGCGTCGGCGGTTCGTCGAAGGTCGAGGAAATAACTTCGCCCTTGACCGAACGCTGCATATCCGTGACTTCTTCGGGTCGTTCGTCAATCAGCAAAACGATTAACGTAACTTCGGGATGATTTTCCGTGATCGAATTGGCGATCGTCTGAAGGAGCATCGTTTTACCAGTGCGCGGCGGTGCCACGATCAAGGCGCGTTGTCCTTTGCCGATCGGCGTTACGAGATCGATCACGCGTGCCGCAATCTGGTCTGAATTGATCTCCATCCGAAGCTGTTCGTCAGGATAGAGCGGTGTTAAATTGTCGAAGAAAACCTTTTCACGCGCCTGTTCGGGTGCTTCAAAATTGATCGCTTCGACCTTGATCAGTGCAAAATATCTTTCACCTTCTTTCGGCGGACGAATCTGCCCCGAAATCGTGTCGCCGGTGCGGAGATCGAATTTGCGAATCTGCGATGGGCTGACGTAAATATCGTCAGGACCCGGCAAATAGTTGTATTCCGGTGCGCGAAGAAAGCCGAATCCGTCGGGAAGTGTTTCGAGAACGCCTTCCGAAAAGATCAAACCGCTTTTTTCGGTCTGCGCCGCGAGAACTTTGAAGATGAGTTCCTGCTTACGCAATCCGGTCGCGCCCTCGATGCCCATTTCCTTGGCGATATGCGTCAATTCGCTGATCGACATATCTTTCAATTCCGCCAAGTCGAGAGTGCCTTCCGGTTTAATATTTCCGTTAATTCGCGGTTCGCGATGCTTTTCGCGTCGTTCGTTCACTGCCGGTTCGCTTTTTACCGCTTCCGTTTTCTCCGTAGAATCTTCTGAAACCGGTGCTAAACCTTCTTCTTCGGGTTTCACCGCCTTCACTTTTTTTATAGGTCTTGTAGTTTTGGTTGCCATGTTTTTTCCGTTTGTTATTGTGTTCTAGGGATTAATATAGTTCTCGCCCCTTTAGAGTTTCAAACGATATTCTTACAGTTCATATTTGATTGAAAATCTAAAGTGGAGTAATCGTATGGAAAGTCGTAGTAATGCCAAATGACTAAGCCCTAGAGCTTTCTCTAAAACCCTTGAGTTTTTAGGGATGTTTATTTATTACTACATTTAGAGAATTAAATCAACTTTTATATTCAACTTTTTCCCAAAGAAGCACAAATTTCCGCCCAAAGTGCGTCCTTTCCCTTTCCCGTCACTGCCGAATACGCAATAATTTTGCTGTCGGGCAATTTCTTTTCAATTTCCTTGATTGTTTTGTTCAGTTGGTTAGAAGAAAGTTTATCGGCTTTCGTTGCTACCACAATAAAATTTTTATGATGAAATTTCAGCCATTCGTTAAGCTGAATGTCGAGTTCGGTCGGGGCATGACGAGAATCTACTAATTGTATTGATAGCATAAGTTCGTCGCGTTTGGCAAGATAATTTTCCGCCATCGCGCCCCAATCCCTCCGCATCGCCTTCGATACTTTCGCATAACCGTACCCCGGCAGATCGACGAAATAAAAATCGTTATTTATTAGAAAAAAATTTATACACTGAGTTCTGCCCGGCGTATTCGACGTTCTCGCAAGTCCTTTTCTTTGCAGTAAAGAATTTATCAAACTCGATTTACCGACATTCGATCTGCCCAAAAACGAAATCTCGGGCAAACCGTCATCCGTGTAATGCGTTTCGTTAAACGCACTCTTGATAAACTCCGCCGAAGTTATCTTCATAAATTAAAGTTTGCTTTTTCGGAATTAAAGTTTCAAGTGTGAAAAAACGAATTTTTATTTTAATAATTGAATCCGAACAGCTTTTCGGACGAAAAGTAAGGTGAATTTATCTGAATAACAATTTCGTGATTTATTTACATTTTCGACGATTTTTATTGAAAACGCCGAAGTCTTCAAAAACACTTTAATCCCTTAAGTGTTTCTGAAAAAAGCCGCCAAGTTTTTATGCTTAGCGGCTTTAATTTTTATTCGATCGTCATCGAAATATCGGAAGTCGGTTTATCCGTTTTCCACATTTGCGGCGGCACGATTTCGGCTTCCGTCTTTTTCTCTTCGAGCGCAAATTTCAGCACTTCGTCGATCATATCAACCGTGTGAATCGTCAAATCTTCGCGGATTTCTTCGGGAATATCGGCTAAATCCTTTTCATTGTCTTTCGACATAATGATCGTTTTCAAGCCGAAACGATGCGCGGCGAGCAGTTTTTCCTTCACGCCGCCGATCGGCAGAACCTTTCCTCGAAGCGTGATTTCGCCTGTCATTGCGACGTCGTGACGCGCAGGTTTGCCCGTCAAGATCGAAACCATCGCGGTTGCAAGCGTGATGCCTGCACTCGGTCCGTCCTTCGGAATCGCGCCTTCGGGAACGTGTATGTGCAAATCTTTTTCGTGGAAATCATCGTGGTCGATGCCGAATTTATCGGCGCGTGTTTTCACGCACGTCAAAGCCGCACGAGCCGATTCCTGCATCACTTCGCCGAGTTTTCCGGTCAGCGTGACGTTTCCCTTTCCTTTTACTAAAGTTGCTTCGACCTGCAACACATCGCCGCCGACTTCCGTCCACGCCAAACCGTTAACCAAACCGACTTCGGATTTACGCGCAATATCTTGTTTGCGGAAACGAATCGTGCCGAGCAATTCCCGCACCTTTTCAGCGTCGATGACGGCGCGGAAATCGTCTTTCAAATCCGAACCGACGAATTGCCGTGCGATTTTACGCAAACACGAACCGATTTCCCTTTCGAGATTGCGAACGCCCGCTTCGCGCGTGTAATGACGGATGATTTCCAAAACGCCATCGTCCGTGAATTTAACTTTTTCAGGGTCTAAACCGCAGTTTTCAGCTTGCTTGTC
>DAITPE010000553.1:0-3896 GCA_036833775.1 Pyrinomonadaceae bacterium
TTTGGTTGTCAAAAAATAACCGAAAACATCGAGGCAAAAGTTTCTGTAAAAAGGGAACTTTTGCCCTTTTTATGTAAATGAAAAGCTTGGCGAAAATTCTGTTTCTGATTATTTTGGTCGGCGCAAACTGCGTTTTAGCGCAGGAATCCGCCGACATCAATAAATTGGAAAACGAAATTTCCAAGCTTCGCGCAAATTTTAACGAAACCTCGAAAGCGGACGAACGCGAGAAAATCATTCAACAAATTGCTTCATTGCTCAATCAGATCAGCGAAATTCATTTTACGAAAGGCGATTACGAATCGGCGACCAAAAGATCGCTCGAAGCTGATTCCGAACTGAAAAAATATCACCAAAGTTTTTACGAACGCACGAAAAACGATCTGACCGAAGCCGAAAAAAGTCTGCAAAATGCCGAAAAGGAAACGAACGCCGAAAAGCGCGAAACTTTGCTGAAAGTCGGGCGAATTTTGGTGATCGCGCATTTAAAAACTCTGATTTCTGAAGCCGAATATTTGCAGGACGAAACGGCGCAGAAAAGTTTTCTGGAAAAACTCGGACAATTTTCGCGCGAAGCGAAAGATTTGAACGGCGAAGCCGAATCGCTCGAAAAACTCGGACTTTTTCTGCTCGACGTGGAAAATCCGCAGGAATCGTTCGCGCTTTTTGAAAAGGCTTTGGAATTGCGGAAAAAAGACGGCAGAAAGGAATTTTTGACGCTGAATTATATCGCCGACGCGCATTATTATCTCGGAAATTACGAAAAGGCAGTCGAGTTTTTTGAAAGGAAAATCGAAACGATTCAGGAAAATCTCGCCAAAAATTCGGCTGAAAATCCGAATGCATCGCCGACGGTGAAACAAGCGATCGAACTGGAAAAAGCGAATATGCGGACGCATTTGGCTATGTCTTTGATTTCGATCGCGCAGATCAATGCTGCGCAGGGAAAATTCGGCGCGGCGGAATCGAAGATCAGCGAAATTCAGAAAATTATCGAACAGATCAAAGCTGAAGAAAACAATGCGGACGAACTTCTGGCAAGCGTTGCGAAATTGACGCGCTTTGCCGTCGAAGGTTTGACGGCGCGTTTGCGCGGTCGTTTGTTTGAGGCGAAAGGCGACGAAACGAAAGCGGCGCAGGAATTTGAAACGGCGGCGAAAATTTACAGCCAACTTTCAAACGGCGAGCCTTCGGGAACAATTGCCGGATTGCGTTCGCGTTTGGCGTTGATTTACAGCGATCAAAACAATTTTGAAAAAGCTCGTGCCAACATCCGCGAAGCGATGCGAATTCGTTCGCGTTTGCAACAAGAAAACGGTTTAGCATTTGCTTTGATGCAGGCAAGCCGCATCGAAATCGCCGCCAAACAGCCCGATGCGGCTTTAAAATTTGCACGTCAGGCGAAAGCCACAGCTTTGCAAATATCGCTCGAAGACATTTCCGCCGAAGCGAATGAAACGGAAGCCGACGCGCTTCTGGCGAAAGTTGCGGACGGCGATTCATTAAAACTTGAGCAAATTATCGTCGGCTACAAATCGGCGAACGAAGTTTATCGAAAATTGGAATTGCGTCCGATGCTTGCGCGGAGTTTGAACAGTCTCGGCATCGCTTACAAACGCGCCAATCGCCCGAAAGAAGCCGAAGCCGCGTTCAAAGAATCAATTGAAATTATCGAAACAATTCAGACGAGTTTTTCAAATTCCGAATCTTCCGCGTCTTTTTTGAATCGGCGCGATATTTCGGCGATTTACGGGCAAATGGTCGATTTGCTCACTTCGCAAGGTCGCTCCGAAGACGCTTTGCAATATGCGACGCGTTCGCAAAGACGCGATCTGATCGAGGCTTTGCCGACTTCGCAGTTAAAATTGACGGGAAAATCCGCCGAGATTTTGAAAACGGCGGAAACGGCGGAACAGCGCGAAAATGCGGCGCGAAATAAACTTGAAGACGTTTACGGAAAAGCGTCGAACAAACAAAATTCTTACGCGAATCAGCTCGGCGCGGCGCGTCAGGATTATGCTTTGGCGATTAAAAAACTCGAAATCGAAAATCCGAATCTGCGTTTTACGGTTCGTCCGACCGATTTGCTCAAACTGCAAAATTCGCTCGCACCCAACGAGGTTTTGATTTCTTATCTCGTCACGGCGGAAAAACTATATATTTTCGTCGTCAAAAAAAGCGCGGTCGCGGTGCGTTCGGTTGAAATAAAACAGCGCGATCTGCTCGCTTTGGTGGCAAATGCGCGTGAAAGTTTGAACGGATTTGCCGACGACTTTTATTCGCTTTCGACCAATTCCGATGAAGGTTTTGCAACCGAAAAAACGCGCACCGATCTGCGCAAAGACGATAAATCCGAAAATTATCAAAAAACGCTTTCGCCGATAAAAAATTCTTTGAGCAAACTGAATTCGGTTTTGCTCGCGCCCGCCCAAGATTTACTGCAAAACGCCGAAACGCTGAAAATAATTCCGAACGCCGAACTTTTTTTCGTGCCTTTTTCAGCGTTGATTCAGCCTGACAACAGTTATCTATTGGAAAAATACAATCTCGTTTTCCTGACCGCCGGAGATTTGATTTCGGTTTCGAATAAAAGTTCGAACGGCTCGCTGATCGCTTTCGGAAATCCGACCGAAGCAGGTTTGGACGGCGCGTTGGAAGAAGTCAAAGCGATCAAATCTGTTTTCCCGAATTCGACGCTTTTTACCGAAAACAAAGCGACCAAAGAACAGCTTTTCAAACTTACTTCCGCGAAAATTCTGCATTTTGCGACGCACGGAAATATTCGTTCGCCGCTCGAAAACAGCAACATTCAGCTCGCGCATTTGCCGAATTTGGAAAATCCCGATCTGAGTTACGGCGAAATTTACGCTTTGCCGCTCGAATCGAGCGAAATGGTCGTTTTGTCGGCGTGTCAAACTGCTTTGGGAACGGTTTCGGGAACTGAAGTCGGCGTTTTTATCGAGGCTTTTCGGACAAAAACGGAAACCGTCGCCGCGAGTCTTTGGTCGGTTGACGATGCTGCGACGAGAGAATTGATGACCGAGTTTTATCGAAATTTGGCGAAAGGCGAAACGCGGGCGGCTTCCTTAAGAAACGCGCAATTGAAACTTTTGCGCGACGGAAGAATGAAAAATCCGTATTTCTGGGCGGCGTTCGTGCTTTACGGAAACGGCGGGAAATTGAAGTAAAAAGTAAAAAAAATAGGTAAAATAATGAAAAATGAAAATGAGATCGTAACGAGCGTTTTGGGGAAAATGACGCGCCGCGAAATGCTGCGAAATCTGGCGGTTTCGGGGTTTTGTTTGGCTTTGGGAAGTTCGGGATTGAGCCGTTTGGTCGATGCACAAACGAAAGTGAGCGACATTCTCGCGCCGCCGAAGGAAATCGGCGGAACGCCGTTTCGCGACATTACTAACTTTCAGAGTTTTGACGACGACATCTTTGATTCAAAAACATTGCAAAAAAACGGTGTTCCGAAACCGCGCAGGCGTGATACTTCTTGGTTCGATAAACCGAGCAATTCGGTCGGCGTCGGGCTTTTGCAGTTTACAAATTCTCCGGCTTCGGCGTTAAATTCCTGCGCTCAAGCGGCGTGCGCGACGCTTTTGAATTTTCATAAAAAGGCTCCGGCAGGATTTACCGGCGACGGAATCACGAACGAAATTCTCCGCACGCATCCGCCGAACGGCGGCGAACGCGGCACGTCGTTTAATTTTACCAAGACGATTTTGGACGCATACGGTTTGAAAACTTGGGCGGGAATCAGCAATGATATGAGCGAACAGGTGATGACCGAAAAGCTGAAAACTTGGATTTCGCAAGGCTTTCCGTGCATCGTTCTGGTTGATATAAAAATTGCTCAGAAAAAGACGGAAACGGAAACTTTAGGGCATTTT
>DAITPE010000554.1:0-3887 GCA_036833775.1 Pyrinomonadaceae bacterium
TCGACATATTCACAACATCGAGAAAATAATAAACGATTCGCGTTTGAAAGATTCGGTAAAGGAAAGAGCGATCAAAATCTTCACAAAACTTGCGAAAGCCGAAGCGAAAGTTCACGGAATTGAAGTGAAAAAAGTCCATTTTCACGAAGTCGGCGCAATGGACGCGATCATCGATGTCGTCGGCGCGTGTATCGGTTTTGAAATGCTCGGAATTGAAAAGTTTATATGTTCAAAAATTCACGTCGGAAGCGGTTTTGTAAATATGGCGCACGGGAAATTTCCTGTTCCGCCGCCTGCGGTCGCCGAAATTTTACATAATGCACCAATCTATTCGACCGAGATCGAAGGCGAATTGATAACGCCGACGGGCGCGGCGATTATTGCGACGGTTTGCGAAGATTTCGGAAAAATACCCGAAATGAAAATCGAAAAAAACGCTTACGGCGCGGGAACGCGGGAATATGAATCATTTCCGAATGTTTTGCGTTTAATTTTGGGAAATATTTCAACGCAAAGACGCAAAGACGCAGAGAATTTTCAAATAAGGAATAACGAACAACGAACAACTAACAACGAACAACTGACACTTTTAGAAACTAACATCGACGATCTTTCGCCTGAAATATTGGGTTTTGTGATGGACAAAGCGTTTGATTTTGGTTGTTTGGATTGTTGGTTTACGCCAATTCTGATGAAAAAAAATCGTGGGGCGACGATGATTTCAATTTTGTGTGAAAACGAAAAAGTCGAAATTTTCAAAGAACTGTTATTTACGGAAACTTCGACGCTCGGCGTAAGAATTTCACGAATCGAACGTGAATGTTTGGAGCGCGAAACGAAAAAAATCGAAACCGAATTCGGCGAAATTGACGTAAAAGTAGCAAAATATAACGGAAAAATCGTGAACATAAAACCCGAATATGACCAAATGCGCGAGTTTGCGGTAAAATCGAAAATTCCACTTAAGGAAATCGAACGAAAGATTTTAAGAGAAATTAAAGGTTAAAAAAATTGGCTGAAAATAACAAAATTGATTTGGAAAAGATCGCGCAAGGCGTGCGTTTGATGCTCGAAGGAATAGGCGAAAATCCTGACCGCGACGGTTTACAAAAAACTCCGATGCGTGTGGCGGAATTTTACAAAGAATTGACCGAAGGAATGTGGGAAGACCCTTCGGAACATATCAAGGCTTTGCCGGGAGATTCGCACGACGAAATGGTGATCGTGAAAGATATTTCGTTTTCGAGCGTTTGCGAACATCATCTCGCGCCGTTTATCGGAAAATGTTCGATCGCGTATATTCCGAAAGACGGTCGCATTGTCGGTTTGTCGAAATTGGCGCGAATCGTCGAAGTTTACGCGAAACGATTGCAGGTTCAAGAAAGATTGACGCAGGAAATTGCCAACGCTTTGAACGATAATTTGCAGCCGCTCGGCGTGATGGTCGTGATGGAAGCCGAACATACTTGTATGACAATGCGCGGCGTGAAAAAACCGGGTGCACGAACGATAACTTCCGCAGTTCTCGGCGGTTTCAGGCGCGATCCGCGAACGCGTTCGGAAGCAATGAGTTTGATTAAAGGTTAATGAAAAGTAAAGCAGATTTCTTTTTCGATAATTGGCAGTTAATATTGTTTTTCTCAATATTTGTCGTGGTTGCTCCATTTACTATTTACAGTATCGCTACACAAGATAAAGATTTAAGTGATAATAAATTAAGAAATGAATTAGCCGACCAATTAGCTAAAGAAATGAAAGAAATTCCATCGCCTCCGAAAACTGCGGTAAATAAATTTCAGAG
The DNA here is from genome assembly GCA_036833775.1 of Pyrinomonadaceae bacterium. Classification (GTDB taxonomy): domain Bacteria; phylum Acidobacteriota; class Blastocatellia; order Pyrinomonadales; family Pyrinomonadaceae; genus JAJQRF01. The sequence goes on from DAITPE010000554.1 coordinate 1,802, forward strand.
TAATGCAAAAGATTTCAATATTTTGGTGCAGACTCGATACAGGACTGAGTTAAGCGAAAAAGAAATAATAGATTATTTTATCGTGAATTGGAAAAAAGAAATTGGAAATATAAAAGGAAAAACCTACAAACTACTGAATTTTGCCGAATTAAACAAAGTGCAACAATTAATTGGGAAGGAAACGGCGGAATTTTTAGTAACGACGGAAATTATTTCAGTTTGGCTTTTTCAAAAGGATTAGGTTACTGCGATTAATTACCACAAGAATAAATTATGAAGAAAATATTTGCGCTATTACTGTTGATTTCGTTTAGTTTTTCGGTTTTCGGACAGACGAATTATACGAATTATTTCGATTCGGCAAAATTAAAAGAGAGAATCAAAAAACTTTCGGCTGACGACTTTGCGGGGCGCAGTCCGGGCGATGATCGGGCGGCGAAATATATTGCAGATGAATTGAAAAAAGCCGGTGTGAAAAAGGTCAATGGCAGTTATTTTCAAAACGTCAAACTTTACGCGACGAAGACGAATCCCGACACGAAATTGTCTTTAAGTAACGGCGAAAATTATAAATTCGGCGACGATTGGGTCGGTTATACCGACGCACAGAAAACCGATGTTGCGATCGATTCGGAAATCGTTTTCGTCGGTTACGGTATCGATGCGCCACTTTATAAATGGAACGATTACAAGGGAAACGCCGAAGATTTCAAAGGCAAGGTTTTGATGATTTTGGTCAACGATCCACCCGCGACGAGGGATGAACCGAATCTTTTCGGCGGTCGTGCGCTGACGTATTTCGGGCGTTGGACTTATAAATACGAAGAAGCGGCGCGGAAAGGCGCGGCGGGCGTGATTCTTGTTCACACGACCGAATCGGCGGGTTACGGTTGGAATGTCGTAAGAACTTCAAACGGAAATTGGCGTTATGATGTGGCGCGTGAAGGAAATTCGACGAAACCGTTTTTGAATCTGAAAGCATGGGCGACAAACGAAGCCGCGACGAAAATGCTCAATTCAGCAAATCTGAATCTCGAAGAATTAAAGAAAAAAGCGACGATGCGCGATTTTCAGCCGGTTAAAACCGAATTGAAAATAAAAGTCGATTTGAAAAGCGAAGGAAAAACGCAGGATTCGCCGAATGTCGTCGGCATTGTCGAGGGAAGTGATAAAAATCTGAAAAAAGAATACGTCGTTTATTCGGCGCATTGGGATCATCTCGGCGTCGGTGAGGCGAACAAAGACGGCGACAAGATTTTCAACGGCGCATACGACAACGCTTCGGGCGTTTCGACCGTTTTGGGAATCGCGCAGGTTTTGGCGAAAATGAAGAAAAAAGAAAGACCGAAGCGTTCGTTTTTGTTTTTATTCCCGACTGCCGAAGAACAAGGTTTGCTCGGAACCGAATATTACTCGCAAAATCCTTTAATTCCGCTGAATAAAACGATTGCCAACGTAAATATCGACGGTGTTAATTTCTTCGGGCAAACGATAGATTTCAAACCGCTCGGTGCAGATCGTTCGTCGTTGATGAATCAAATAAAAGAAGTTGCGAATGAAAGAAAATTGACCGTGACGGGCGATGATCGCCCCGAACAAGGTTTCTTTTTCCGTTCCGACCATTTTCCGTTCGCAAAAGTCGGCGTTCCGGCAGTTTCGGTGCAACACGGAAGCAGTTTCGTAAAACCGTTGACGGGCGAAGCCGATACGTTTTTCAAAGGCTACACGGCAAATCATTATCATCAGCCGTCGGACGAATTTCACGATTGGTGGGATATGTCCGCGATGATTCAGGAAGCCGAATATTGTCTGGCGATCGGAATGAAGCTGGCAAATGCAGGCGAGCTTCCGCGCTACAACGAAACGGACGAATTTTCCGCCGCCGACAAAAAACGTCTTGGTAAATAATTATTGAGTTTTGATAAGTAATCGGACAAATTAAAGATAATCTAAAACTGCTGGAATAATTGATATTTAATAATGAATAATTGATAAAGAAAGAACTGTTTTATCAATTTTCAATTATCCATTATCAATTATTTCAGCAGTTATTTTTACCTTTAAATGATTTTGTCTGATGCTAATA
>DAITPE010000555.1:0-3883 GCA_036833775.1 Pyrinomonadaceae bacterium
CAGATTCCAAATTCCAAATTCGGGTATCAATCTGGAATCTGAAATCTGGAATTTGGAATCTGAAATTGCTAAATCCAAAATCGACACGATCTACTTCGGCGGCGGAACGCCTTCGCTTTTGTCGCCGAAACAGCTTGAAAAAATTCTCGATGCCGTTCACAAAACTTTTTCGGTTGCGGCAGATTCCGAAATTACGATAGAAATGAATCCGGCGACGATGACGCTCGAAACGGTTCGCGCATATCGAAGCTTAGGCGTAAACCGCGCAAGTTTCGGAGCACAGACTTTTGACGACACGGAATTGAAAAGGTTAGGAAGAAAACACACCGCAAACGACGTGCGCGAAACGATCGAACTTTTACGCAAGGCAGATTTTACAAATGTTTCATTCGATCTCATCGCAGGTTTGCCGCGCCAAACTTTGCGCGATTGGGAACGAAATTTAACGGAAGCTTTAAAATTAAATCCCGAACATCTTTCTTTATATTTGCTCGAAATTCACGAAGGAACGCCGCTCGCCGAACAAATTCGTTCAAAGCGTCAGCCGCTTCCCGATGAAGATTTGAGCGCGGAAATGTATGAATTGATGCTCGAAAAAACGTCGGCGAAAAACTACGCGCAATACGAAATCTCGAATTTCAGTTTGCCGAATTTCGAATCGCGCCATAATTCAAAATATTGGACGCTCGACGCGGTTTACGGCTTCGGCGTTTCGGCACATTCTTTCGACGGCGTTTCACGTTATGCAAACGAACGCGACACGGCAAAATATGTCGAAATGATTGAAAAAAATAATTCGTCGGAAGTTTACCGCGAAAAAATCGATGCGGCTTCGGAGTTTGTTTTCTTGGGTTTGCGGCTTTCCAAAGGAATCGATTTGAACGAATACGAAAAGCGTTTCGGCATAAAATTATTGGAAAAATATGGGGAAGATTTTGCGCGTTTGAAAGAACTCGAACTGATCGAAATTAACGAAAATGTGCTGAAATTATCGAACAAAGGAAAACTTTATTCCAACGAAGTTTTTTCGATTTTCGTGTGAAATTACGTGATTTCTTTTTGAAACATTGTTTCATTTGCGATACAATTCTTTTGTTATGAAAAAAAAGAAGTCGCCCAAAATAAGTGAAGCAATCATTCGCGGAAAAAAATCTCTATATAGTTTTGAAGTCATTCCTTTAACGGCAGAAATGGAAGACGATTCGGCAATTTTCGTGATCTCGAAACGCAAAACCGACAAACGCGGAAAAGGTCATCATTCGTTTGTCTGCATCGGTCAAACGGATTCGGTTCTAAAGGAAATCAAAAAACACCAAAAAGCCAAATGCGTCAAAAAACATCAGGCAAATGTGGTTTGTCTTTTGCGCGAATCAGATGAAGAAAACCGTCTAAAAATCGAAGCCGACATCAAAGCCGCGCACGCAAGCGTTTGCAATCAAAATTAATTTGGGAAAATTGTCCACGAAAAACGCGAAATTGCGCGAAAAAAGACATTAACAAATTATTTTCTTTTTTCGTTTTTTTCGTATATTTCGTGGGCAAAACTCTTAAAAATTACTCATTGCTCACAACCATCGTTCCGGTTCCTTCGTCGGTGAAAACTTCTGAAAGCAATGCGTTCGGCAAATTTCCGCTGATAACGTGCGCCGATTTTACGCCGCGTGAAACGATTTGAATCAAATTTTGCAGTTTCGGAATCATTCCGCCGGTCGCTTTACCGCTTGTAATTAAATCTTCTGCTTCGTTTGCCGAAAGACGCGAGATTTTCGTCGTTTCGTCTTTTGCATTTAGATAAATTCCGTTCACATCCGAAAGCAAAATCAGTTTTTCCGCTTGCAGCCGAACGGCGATTTCAGCGGCAATCGTGTCGGCGTTGATGTTAAAAATTCTGCCTTCGTCGTCTGCGCCGAGCGACGAAATGATCGGCAAATAATCATTCTGCAAAAGCAATCTGACCAAGCTTTCGTTAATTTCCAAAACATCGCCGACGTTTCCGAAATCAACCGTTTCTTTTGCGCCTGTTTCACGATTAAAAATCTCTTTCGGCGGACGTTTTTCGGCGTGAACGATATTTCCGTCGATTCCCGAAAGTCCGACCGCTTCGATTCCGCGACGGCGAAGCGCGGCGAGAATTTCCGTATTTATTTTTCCTGCAAAAATCATTTTCGCAAGTTCGAGCGTATCGTCGTCCGTCACGCGCCGACCTTCGATGACCGTTTGCGCAACGCCGAGCTTTTCGGCTAATTCCGTCAATTGTTTTCCGCCGCCGTGAATGACGCAGATTTTGATTCCGACTTGGTGAAGAAGCGCGAGTTCTTCAGCCAGCGAAGCAAGATTTTCTTTATCTTCCGTCACTTTTCCCGAAAATTTTACGACAAAGGTTTTTCCTTTGAATCTTTGAATATACGGCAAAGCCTCGCGCAGCAGATTTAATCTTTCTTGTTCCATAAAACTTCAATATTAACCGAATAATTCTTAACTTAAAACCGCAAAATCCGCAATCTCGAGCCATAGAAAATTATTATGAAATTCATAAAAAAATATCTTTTATGAATGAAAATTTTGTGCTAAAGTATTCAGACCAACTATAAATATCAATTATTAAAAAGGTAAAAGGATAAGATGAACACGGCTTCCGGCGTGCAAAAGCAGCAAGGTTTATATTCTCCGCAATTTGAACATGATTCCTGCGGAGTCGGTTTTATTGCAGATATTTACGGGCGAAAATCGCACAAAATCTTGAAAAATGCTTTGAGCATTTTGTGCAAAATGGAGCATCGCGGCGCGATCGGTGCGGAAGAAACGGTCGGCGACGGCGCGGGAATTTTAACGCAGATTCCGCACAAATTTTTTCAAAAAGAATGTGAAAAATTGCACGTTATTTTGCCTGAACCCGATAATTACGCGGTCGGAATGGTTTTTCTGCCGCAAAATGAAGAAGAAAGAAGAACGTGCGAAGCAAAAGTAAAAGAAGTTTTTGAAGCCGAAGGATTAAGAATTTTAGGCTGGCGCGATGTGCCGTTCGACAATTCGGCTCTCGGTGCAACTTCCAAAAACGCACAGCCTTTTATTCGACAAGTTTTTGTCGGAAAATCTGAAAAGATCGGCGACAACGCGCATTTTGAACGCAAGCTTTTTGTCGCACGGCGTTGGGCGAAAGAACTCCTGACACGCGAAAACAGCGAATTTGCCGAGCAATTTTATTTCGCGTCGCTTTCGTCTAAAACCATTGTTTTCAAAGGAATGCTGACGACCGATCAGCTTTCCGAGTTTTATCTCGATTTTCAGGACGAAGATTTTGAAACTGCACTCGCGCTCGTTCATTCGCGTTTCAGCACGAATACTTTTCCGAATTGGAATCGCGCCCAGCCGCTTCGCACGATCGCGCACAACGGCGAAATCAACACTTTGCGCGGAAATGTAAATTGGATGTTGGCGCGTGAAAGAGTTTTGAAATCTGCGCTTTTCGGCGAAGATTTTCCGAAGATTTTAAGCGTCGTTGACGGCGACGCGAGCGATTCGGGCGCGTTCGATAATGTGTTTGAAATGTTGCACTTAGCCGGACGCTCGATGCCGCACGCGATGATGATGATGATTCCCGAACCGCTTTCAAAAGAAAATAAAATGTCGGACGAAAAACGCGCATTTTACGAATTTCATTCGGCTTTGCTCGAACCTTGGGACGGTCCGGCTTCGATCACTTTTACAAACGGCGAAATTATCGGCGCGGTTTTGGACAGAAACGGGCTTCGTCCGTCGCGCTATTATGTGACGAAAGATAACATGGTCGTGATGTCTTCGGAAGTCGGCGTTTTGCAGATCGAGCCTTCTAACATTTTGAAAAAAGGACGTTTACAGCCCGGAAAATTGTTTCTCGTTGACA
>DAITPE010000556.1:0-3865 GCA_036833775.1 Pyrinomonadaceae bacterium
CCCGCCGTTAATGTAAAAATGACGGTAAGAATCTCTACCCGAAATTCTCAGCAAATCTGCACCAGGTCCGTTGATGCTGATTCCTTGCGTTATCGTAATCTCCGATCCCAGCGTAATGGTTTGGTAATTGAGCGCGGGCGAAAAATTTATAATATCGTCAGTAACCGAGACTGAAACCGCGCCGCGCAGACTGCAATCGTTAGCGGCGGCAGTGCAAGCCGTCAAAGCTCCGTTGTCGGCGATCGTGTCAACGGTACGTGTCGCAGCGTGAAACGACGCGGCACTAAGTAATACAAAAATAAAACCTAAAAGCGATACGGCAAACTGTTTTTTCATAAAGTTTTTCTGTTTGACGACTTATTCGTTTGCCGTCAAAATTAATCCCGTAATTTCTTCATTCAGAGAAAGAACTCGCGGCGTAAATCGATAACCTTTGGAACGTACGCTGATAACGTAAGTCTGTCCTGCTTCGACTTCGTCGAAACGGAAATAACCGAACGAATTTGAGGAAACCGTCCGCGAAATTCCGTTTGAAGCGGTCAAAATTACTTGCGCACTTCTCAAACCGATTCCGTTCGCCGAAAAAACTTGTCCGCTGACCGAAACATTGGCGGCAGTCGGGACGAAAACTACCATTGAATATTGCTGAACTCCGGCAACGCCGTCCGTGTCAGACGCTTTGACGGTGAAATTGTATGTTCCCGCCGCTGTCGGCAAGCCTGTAAGAAGTCCGCTCGGCGAAAGCGTCACACCCGGCGGCAAACTTTGTCCCGCAACAGGAACGATCTCGAAATTCGTCGGTGCGAGATTTTCCGCTTTTGATGAAAGTTTATTTTCCGCAAAGTTCGTTTGGCGGCTTGCAACAAGCTGTTGATTATAAACTTGAAGCGTATTTCCGTCAGAAAGCGTTCCCGGTTCGATCGTGATATTTGCTTCAAACGCGCCGATGTCAACTGCCGTGCCGATCTGTCTCGGAGTTCCGCGCTGATCTGCCGTTAAAGCGAAAATAATTGAAGGCGCACACGAATTATTGACGACGCAATTCGTGCCGTTATTTATTGCGGGTGAATTTTGCAGTAAAGCACGTGTCGGCGTCGTTCCGCCGTAATTTCCGAGCGGCGCGAGCAATGGATTTACCGGACTTGCGTTCGTGCCGACGAAATCCAAATTAGTGTTCGGTGCGCCTGCTTCCGCAAAAGTCGTTCCGGCATTGGTATTTTTGCCGATCAAATTTCCGCCGCCGCTCGTCACCGTTCCGCCTGCGCGGTAAATATCGTTGGTCGTTCCGCCCGCGACGATCGTGTTGCCGATAGAAACATTTACGGTTTCGCTACTCAAATAAATGTTGCTGAATCCGCTGTTGTTGGCGATCGTCGAATTGCGGATAACGACGTTTCCGCGCAGATAAAGCGTACCGATGCCGCCCGAAGTTTCGATGTTTCCGCTGAATGTAGAATTAATGATTTCGGTTGTTCCGGTTCCGCCGTAAAAACCCGATGCCTGCGGCGCGGAATTATTAAAAAACGTCGAATTCGAAATTCGGCAAGTCGCCGCAAAACAATTCAACGCGCCACCGATCTGTGCGGCAGAATTATCGCGGAAAACGACTTTATCGAAAGTTGCCGAAGTTCCGTGCATTTCGACCGCGCCGCCTTGATTGTTATTGTTTCCGCCGATACCGTTGCCGTTCGCAAACGTCATTGCGATAAAATTGATGCTTGCCGTCGAAACCGAAAAATTTTCAAACAAAGAAGTGACATTATTTCCCGAAACAGTTAATTTATCTGCGCCCGTGCCGATGATCGTCAAACTTTTCGGAATAACGATTAAACTGTTCAAAAGGATAGTTTGCGGCGTATCGAAAAGCGTGGAAAACTCGACGTTATTTCCGCTGACCGATGCCGCGACCGCTTCGCGCAAAGAACAATCCGCATCGCACACGCCGTCATTCGTGTCGTCGGTTTTCGTGACGACCAAGCTCAAATATTCAAACGCGCCGATGTCCACGGAACTTCCCGTGATGCGCGGAAATCCGGTTCCGCGCTGGTCGATCGTCAATGGAGCTGACGAAGTATTTAAGGCTTCCGAATTTACGCCCGCATTTCGCGCCGGGCTATTCGGCGCGAAATTGTAAGTCGCCGTCGCACCGCCGTAATTTCCGAGCGGGTAAAACAGCGGGTCAACTTGACTTACCGAACCGCCGCCGCCGATGCCGCCGCTGCCGAAAACGCCTGTTTCGACAATATTTGCGCCTTCAAAAAAGATACTGCTCGAAAAATTGTTATTAATGTCTGCGCCGAAATTCGCAGTATTATCGGCAATGATCGTGTTGGCGATCGTCGTCGAAACATTCGTTCCACCGAAGCTGTAAAAACCGCCGCCACTGTTCGCTCTGTTTCCGGCGATCGTGCAGTTACGAAGCGTAATACTGGCGTTATTGCTGGCATTGACCAATCCGCCGCCGAGATCGGACGCGGTGTTGCCGCCGATCGTGACGTTCGACATTCGCAAGGTGCTTGCCGCATTGTAAATCCCGCCGCCTCTGACACCGTTATTTCCGCTGATCGTCGAATTTTCGATGCGTGCCGAATTGACGAAAGCAAAAGACATTGCGCCGCCGTTTGAAGACGAATTTCCGCTGAGCGTGGTGCCGGACATAAACAAAGTTCCGTTAAAGAAATTGATCGCCGCGCCGCCTGCGCCCGTTGCCGTCGAAGTGTTTCCGGTCAGACGCGAATTCGTGATGTTCAGAGTGCTGGCATTGACGCTGATTCCCGCGCCGCCGCTGAGCGCGGTGTTGTTTGCAACGGTTACGAAATCGAGATTAAGCGTCGCGCCGCTGATTAGCGAAATTCCGCCGCCGCTGAATCCGCCTGACGTGATGTTGCCGTTTCTGATCGTCAGATTTCGGATCGTGACATTCACGCCTGCGGGCGCGTCGATCTCGAAACCGCGCCTGTTCGCGCCGTTTTGCGCATCTATGAACAACAAATTCTGATTGCTGCCGTTGATCGTTAAACTGTCGGAAATATAAGGCAGATTTGAATTTAACAAAATCGTGCCGAACAAACCTATATTGATCGTGTCTGCGCCGACTGCGGCGTTCGTCTGCGTGATGCAGTAACGCAGATCGCCCGTGCCGCCCGCGCCGCCCGAACCTGCGCCCGTGTCGGTCAAAACATTGACCGTACAAGTTGCCGCCTGCGCCGAAATTGCACCGAAGATGAATAATGTGAAAAATAAAACCGATTTGATAATGCTGAATTTCATAAAACTCTAACTTTTAAACCTTTTATAAACTTACTTTTAATGCGAATTAAATTATTTCGTTCTCTTGCTTTTAATAAATTTTCCGTATTTTCAAGGAAAGGCTGAAAAACATTTTCCAGCCTTTCTTTCATCAATTACTTCGCGCTTCCCGCGTCAACGATGTCGCCCCAATCTTTGACGAGCTTGCCGTATTTCGTCGCTGCTTCGGGTTCGGTGATTTTCGACATTGCGCCCATCACTTTATCCGAACTGCGCTTCAAACCTTCTTCAAAACTTTTGGCGACATCTTGGCTGACCTGAACGCCGCGTGCATCTTTGATCGCTGTCCATTTCGTTTTCAGATCGGCTTTTTTACCGTCAAAGATCGCCTGCGCCGCATCTACTCCGGCTTCCGACGGATCGGCTTCGACTTTTGCGACCATATCGTTCGTGACTTTTTCAAATTCGCTCGTAAACGCTTTGAATTCAGCATCTTTATTCCCGCATCCGGCTAATGCCAGACAGAACAAACTCAAAATTCCCAACAAAAATATTTTCTTCATAGTTTTTCCTTTTATTTTTTATTTTTATTACTCACTGCACGTTTTCACGTCCC
>DAITPE010000557.1:0-3863 GCA_036833775.1 Pyrinomonadaceae bacterium
GGATAACGGATAGTGGATAACGGATAACGGATAGTGGATAACGGATAACGGATAACGGATAACGAAAAGCAATTCACTATCCGTTATCTGTTATCCGTTTTCACTTAATCAATCTCTTTTTTGAGCCATTTCAGCGCGAGGTCGAAATCTTTGAAAAGCAGAAAACCTTTGCCGCCTTCGATCTCGAAAAGTGTCATAAATTGGCGACCGACACCGAAATTTACGCCTTCGTTGACCAATCCGGCAAGGCGGTCGATGCCGTATTTTTTGATGAATTTTTCATTTATCTGCGCCGATTCGCGCATTATATCAGGATTACTGTTGGACAAATCCAACAATCGATTATCGAATAAAATCGGTTTGCATCTACACCAACCGGAGAAATCCATAATCTCTTGAAACATTTTTCGCTGTTCTTCAATACAGAATTTCCCGTGTGTGGTGACCAGTAAATATTGGTCGAGTTTGTTTAACTCTATCGTCCAATCCATAAAATCTGGACCCTCCCGGAATGGAAATGAGCTGCGGAAAAAAAACTATCAACTCTCACGCCTAATATATTTCATTTTTAATTGATTTTCAACAGAAAGCGCGAAAGGTATGACCAATTTAATCATCGTTGCCGTTTTTCGCGGAAAAATAGAAATAAAGACAAATGCCGATAAAATTATTGAGCGTCAAGATGCCGTTCGTGATCGTGAAAACCCAATTTCCGACCAGAAAACTGTAAACCGTAAAACCGATCGAAGAAAAAAGCTGCCCGACAAAAAGTAAATTCGAAACGCCCTCGGTTTTGCCGTCCTTCCATTGTTTGTAAACTTGTCTGATCAATGTGAGCAGTAAAATTACCGAACTGATCCAGCCGACCGCTTCCGTCATATCATTTGATTATAAAAATAATCGTTTATGAAAAATGTCGGCAACAATACATAAAGAATCAAGGGAATTAGCCTGACGAAGATATGGAAAAGCGCGGAAACAACCTTTTTGAACGCGGATTTAGCAGATCAGGCAGATTATTTCGGATATTTTTTATAAAAGATCGGTAAAATCTGCTTGATTCGCCCGATCCGCGTTCAAAATTTCGCCGGAGTTTACGGATTTTTGAGTTTGAACACAGCTTCTAAGGCAATATTCAGCAAATCTTCGCGCACGAATTTTTATTTAACGGCGGTTTGCGTTTCCGTGTTGAAAAGTTTCTTTAAGCGTTCGACGGCGGTTTCGAGATTTTTCATCGAAGTTGCATACGAAAGCCGCAGGAATCCTTCCGCGCCGAAAGCCGCGCCGTCAGTCGTGACGACTTGCGCTTCCGTTAAGAGATAATCGGCAACATCTTGCGAAACTTTAAATTTTTCGCCGTCTATTCTTTCGCGCACGTCGATAAATGCGTAAAACGCGCCTTCGGGCATCGGACATTTGATACCGTTTATTTCGTTTAAGGCAGGTACGAAATAATCGCGTCGTTGTTTGTATTCGTCAAGCATCGCCTGAACTGCGTTCATCGATTCTTCGCGGCGGTCGAGGGCGCGCGCGCAGGCGTATTGAACAAAAGATGTCGGGTGCGTGGCGGAATGACTTTGCAGTTTGATCATTTCTTTCGTCCATTCTTCGGGCGCGATCGTATAACCCATTCGCCAACCCGTCATTGCATAAGTTTTTGAGAACGAACCCGCGACGCAGACATATTTACGGAGTTCGGGCGGCAAGGTCGCCGCCGTGAAAACTTCCGCCGGCGGATAAACGAAATAGAGATAACATTCGTCCGTGACGACGTAAATGTCGCGGCTCGCGCAAAGTTCGATGATCTTTCGCATCTCGCTTGCCGATACGACTCTGCCGCTCGGATTGCTCGGCGAATTGATAATTAAAAGCTTGGTTTTATCGGTGATCGCGTCTTTTACTTGGTCGGCGGTTAAAATAAAATCGGTTTCTTCCGTTTCGATGAAAACATTTTTCGCGCCCGTAAAATTGACGATCTCGGGAAATGTCACCCAGTAAGGTTTCGGGATCAAAACTTCGTCGCCGTGGTTGACGAGTGTGCAGATCGCATTGAAAAGAGCTTGTTTTCCGCCGCACGCCGCCGCGACTTCCTTCGGCGAAACTTCCGCGCCGAATTGTTCTTTATAAAAATGCGCGACCGATTCGATGAACGGTTTCATTCCGGCGGCGGCGGTATATTTCGTGATATTTTTTTCCAAACCTTCGATCGCCAAATCTTTGATAAATTGCGGTGTCGGAAAATCGGGTTCGCCGACGGTTAAGTCAATTACGTCAAAACCTTGTTCGCGTAAATTTGCGGCGGCTTGCATCGCTTTGAACGTCGAAGACGTTTGCATTCGGGCAGTGTTTTCGGAAACGGGAAAAGTCATAACGCAGTTATTTTAACTTGAATCGGCGGCAAAAACTAAGAGAGAAAATTAAAAAAATTATGAAACGAACGATTTTATAACTTTCAATTGTTCAAATCCGCTTTTTCACGCATTTTCGTTTCGATCAATTTGGGAAGCAATCCTTCGACGCGACCGCCTAAATTAAAAACTTGCTTCATCAAGGTCGAGGAAACGTAGGAATATTCTTCCGCCGCAAGCAGAAAAACGGTTTCGATTTCGGGTTCGAGCCGCCGATTCATCAAAGCCATCCGCAATTCGTATTCGTAATCAGCAACGGCGCGAATGCCGCGCACGATCGCAATTGCTTGCTTTTTCCGCGCAAAATCAGCCGTCAAACCCGAAAAACTGTCAACGACGAGCGCACAATTTTCGCTTTCGATTTCGCGCAAAACTTCGCCGATCATTTCACATCTTTCTGCAACGGAAAACATCGGATTTTTTTCGGGATTATTTAAAATGGCGATGACGATCTCGTCAAAAAGCGGCAAGCTTCGTTTGATAATATCGAGATGTCCGCACGTCAGCGGATCGAATGAACCGGGAAAAATAGCACGACGCATAAATTTAGTTTCAGGTTTCAAGTTTCAGGTTTCAAGTTAGAACGATTAATTTTTGTGTTTTGCGATCTAAAAGTCCAATCAAATATAACAAAAAACTGAAACCTGAAACTTGAAACCTGAAACTTAAAATCTAGTTTCCAAAAGTTTTTTGGCTTGTTCGGTAGTTTCCTGAAATTCGGGCAAATAATCGGGATTCGGTTTCATTTGCAGCAAGATTTGAAGCTGCTTTTTTGCATCTTCTTTGCGGTTGAGCGTCAAAAATGCTTCGGCAAGATGTAGATGCAGATACGAATTGTCCTTTTCGATCTCGATACCTTTTTCGAGATATTCGACGGCTTTTTCGGGCTTGCCTTTGGTCAAAGTCGTCGCAAGTTCGATCTGCGCGAGTGCGTCGAATGCGCTGGCATTTTGATATTTCGGATCGATTTCGATGACTTTTTTCATCGCGTTTTGCAAATCGTCGATCGATGTCAAACCTTTCGTCACAGGCGAACGCTTTGCAGTTTCGCCGAGATTCGCGGCATACCAAAAATATCCGTCGGGTTTGTTCGGCTCAAGCCGCGAAGCGAGCATTCCGGCTTTTTCGCCGTCGGCAAAAGCCTTTTCGCTTTCCTTCTCGTCTTTCGTCATTCTGCCGAGAAAATAATTATATTTGGCAAATTTCCATTCCGTTTCAAAATTTCGCGCATCTGGATTTCTGTTTTGTGAAAGCAAATTGACAGCCTCGCGCAGCTTGGAAAGATCGGCGCGTTGTTTAAAAAGTTCGTCGGTTTTTGCAAGAATTTCGGTCGGGGGCGCGGCTAAATTATTTTTTACAACGGGTTCGGATTCCGCTTTCGACGCGCACGAAGCGAGCAAAGAAGCGAAAAAAATAAATGTAATTAAACTGTAAAAACGAAACGATTTCATAGCC
>DAITPE010000558.1:0-3860 GCA_036833775.1 Pyrinomonadaceae bacterium
AGTTTATTTACGCAGTAAAAGGAATTTAGTTGAAATCATTTTGATGAAAAATTGAGAAATCTTTCTGGAAAAAAAGGCAGCAATTATTTATTTTCCACATATTTTCGCCAAACGCGCCGATTAATGCCGCAAGTGATTTCATAAGAGATCGTGCCGCTCATCTTTGCCAAATCTGCCGCCGTTATTTCCAAATCGCCGCATTTACCAAGCAAAATTACTTCGTCATTAATTTTTACATTCGGTAAATCCGTAACATCGACCAAAGTCCAGTCCATCGAAATTCTACCCACAACAGGCACAAATTGTTCATTTATAATTACTTGGCTTTGATTGGATAAAATACGCTGATAGCCGTCGTGATAACCGATCGGGATTGTCGCTATCAGCGAATCGCGATCGGTTTGAAAAGCACGACCATAGCCGAGCGTTTCGCCTTTCGGCACTTTTTTGAGCAAAGCGATTCGTGAATGAAGCGATAAAACAGGCTTTAATTCAGGTTTAGCTATTTCTTTCGGCAAAATATCGTCGCCTAAACCATAAAGAATTCCGCCCGGACGAATCAAATTTCCAAGCGCATTTTTATGACCGATCGCTCCGGGTGAATTGGCTAAATCTTTGTATTTGGGTGAGAATCCATTTGCTTCAAAAATTTTGACAACTTTATTAAATCTATCAATTTGAATTTCAGTAAAATTATTTTGCGAAAGATCGTCGGCAACGGCGAAATGCGTCATTAAGCCTTCGATGTTCAGATTTTTGAATTGTTTGAATTTATCCGCAAACATCTTCACTTCATCAAAACGCACACCGACTCTGCCCATTCCGGTATCGATTTTTATGTGAACATCGGCTGTCATACCAAAATCTCTTGCGGCTTTGTCAAAAAGTGCGGCTTTTTCGATTTGAAAAATTATCGGCGTAAGATCGTTTTCAAGCAGAAGATTTTCTTGACCTTCCCAAAAACCTCCGAGACACAAAATATTTTTAGTGATTCCGTTTCGGCGAAGCTCGATTCCTTCTTCGGACAGGGCAACACCAAACCAATCAACTCCTTCACTTTGCAATCTTTGTGAACATTGAATAGCGGAATGACCATAGGCATCGGCTTTCACCATCGCCATGATTTGAACATTTTCACCGACAAAACTTTTTACCGAGTGAAAATTAAAAGCAAGATTTTCTAAATTTATTTCAGCCCAAGTCGGACGAAGTGTTTCCGTCATTAGGAAATGTTAAACGTAATTATTTCAATAAATAGAAGTTGTATGCATAAAACTGCTTTAAGTGTCGGCTCGCCGACACTTAAAGCAAAACCTAAAGTGGAATATTGCCGTGTTTACGCGGCGGATTCGTGTCGCGTTTGTTTTGCAAAAGCGAAAGTGCGTGAATTAATTTTGGTCTCGTTTGCGAAGGCTCAATCACTTCGTCAACATAGCCGTGTTCGGCGGCAACATACGGATTTGCCAATTTATCGTCAAATTCCGCTATTTTCGATTTTCTGTAATCTTCGGCTTTTTCGGCTTCGGCAATTTCTTTGCGATATAAAAGTCCGACTGCGCCTTCTGCGCCCATCACTGCAATTTCAGCCGTCGGGTAAGCAAAATTGATGTCGGTGCGAATATGTTTTGAAGCCATCACGCAATATGCACCGCCGTAAGCCTTGCGCGTAATTACCGTAATTTTCGGAACAGTTGCTTCTGCGAATGCATATAAAAGTTTTGCGCCGTGTCTGATAATTCCGAAATGTTCTTGATTTACACCGGGTAGAAAACCGGGAACATCTTCAAAAGTAATCAAGGGAATATTGAAACAATCGCAGAAACGAACAAATCGTGCGCCTTTGACCGAAGCATCAATATCTAAAACTCCGGCGAGAAACGCAGGTTGATTGGCAACGATTCCGACTGAATGTCCACCGAGACGCGCAAACCCAACCACAATATTCGGAGCGTAATGTTCCTGAACTTCAAAGAAATAATTTTCATCAACGACATTGTTAATAATATCGCGGATGTCGTATGGCTGGTTTGAAGAAGTAGGAACGATCGAATTCAGTTTTTGATCTGCTCTGTCGGATGGATCGTTTGTCGCAACAAACGGCGGATTTTCCATATTGTTTGAAGGGACAAAAGAAAGCAGTTCACGCGTCATTCTCAAACAATGTTCGTCCGAATCAGCCGCAAAATGTGCTACACCGCTTTTTTGATTGTGCGTCATCGCGCCGCCAAGCTCGTCTTTTGTAACTTCTTCGTGTGTAACGGTTTTAATAACATCTGGTCCGGTGATGAACATATACGATGTATCCTTGACCATAATATTAAAATCAGTGATCGCAGGCGAATAGACCGCGCCGCCCGCACACGGTCCCATAATGCAGGAAATTTGCGGAACAACACCGCTGGCAAGAGTATTTCGCAAGAAAATATCGGCATAACCGCCGAGTGATACAACGCCTTCCTGGATTCTTGCGCCGCCCGAATCGTTTAATCCTACAATCGGATAGCCCGTTTTCATTGCCAAATCCATAATTTTGACGATTTTTTTGGCGTGTGTTTCAGACAGAGAACCGCCGAAAACGGTAAAATCCTGCGCAAACACGAAAACAGGTCTTCCATCGATCAATCCGTGTCCTGTAATAACACCGTCACCGAGATATTTTTGTTTGTCTAAACCGAAATCTGATGATCTGTGAACGACGAATTTATCGAATTCTTCAAAACTACCTTCATCCAAGAGAAATTCGACTCTTTCACGGGCTGTCATCTTCCCGGATTTCTTTTGTTTTTCAAGTCTTGCTTCGCCGCCGCCGAGTTCTGCTAAGCGGGATTTTTCTTTCAGATTTTCAAGCTTATCCATAAATTCTTGTTTTGGTTGCGGGTTCATAATAACTATATTTTACTGCGTTTAGAGCAGTTTGCAAGGCTATAAATCGGAAAGTTCCTTCTGAATTTGCGGGAAAATTCTTGCCCGAATATCACGTATAAAAATCTCGGTTTGTCTGATTTCTTCATCGTTTTTTTCGAGTGTATTCTCTACTTCAAAGACTAATTTTGTAAGCTCCGTTTGTTCTTTAGTCAAAGCCTGTCGGCGGATTTCACGAAGTTGTTCGGCATTCGTCGTTCCGCGTGTAGAAACATAGCGGTCGATGCTGTCAGGCAAAAGATCGTCTTTAATTCTGGCGAGGGACAGACGGACAGAAGAAAGTCTTTCGGACATCTCGATTTTTTGTTTTTGGAGTGTTGAAATTCTTTGTTCGGCACGATTTAGAACTTCAAACGCCAATAAAATCAACTGTTGTTTTTCCGTCAAACGCAATCCTTGGTTTGATGTGAATTTTTCAAAAAAGCTTTTCAAATCATTTGTAAAGTCTTTGACTGTTTTAGTCAGTTTCGTGACACTTTCATTGATTTTTTCAAGTTTATCGTCTGTTTGTGGTTGGTTTGCATAAATATTGGCAGTATTGTTTGGCGATGTTTGGGCAATAATCTGATTTGATGCAAACGTAAGAAAAGCGGCAAGAAAGATGATTTTAATCTTCATTTTTTACTCCAATTTGTTAAGTTAAAAATACAGTCATTTTCGGATAACATTATTTTAGCCGAAATTGCTGAATAAACAAGAAATAATTTTCAAAGAATAGCGTAAAAAACTTGTTGATGGCAGAATATTTGAAATGTTTCAAACAATCACCAGCCGTGAAAATCAAAAATTGAAATATGCCCGTAAAGTTCGTGACGGCAAAATTGCAGACGCGATTTTTATAGAAGGCTTGCGCCTTGCCGAGGAAGCGGTCAAAAGCGGACTCGAGATAATTGAATGTTTTGCAGACGAGAAATTCGGGAAAAACGAACGTGAAACCG
>DAITPE010000559.1:0-3855 GCA_036833775.1 Pyrinomonadaceae bacterium
CGTTCGTTTAATTTCCGTTTCGCGCGATATTTCCGAACGCCGCGAAGCCGAAACCGTCCGTGAAAAACTGCTCGCCAACGAAAAAGAAGCGCGGCGCGATGCCGAAACCGCAAATCGGATGCGCGACGAATTTCTTGCCACCGTTTCGCACGAACTCCGCAATCCACTCAATGCAATGCTCGGCTGGGCAAGGCTTTTGCAGAAAAATCAGCTTGACGAAATAAACAGTCAGAAAGCGGTCGATGCGATCGTTCGCAATGCCGAAGCGCAAAATCGTCTGATCGAAGATTTGCTCGACGTTTCGCGCATCGTCGCCGGAAAACTTCGGCTCGATATTGCGACGATCCAGCCGAAGGATTTTGTCGAAGCCGCAATCAATACCGTCAAACCTGCCGCCGAAGCAAAAGACATCAAGATCAGAACTTTTATTGATGACGATCTCAACAAAATCAGCGGCGACACCAATCGTCTTCAGCAAGTCGTCTGGAATTTGCTTTCAAACGCCATCAAATTTACACCGAAACACGGCGAAGTAAACCTCAGCGTTCAATCGCTCGATTCGATGATCGAAATCAGGGTTAAAGACAACGGCATCGGCATCACACCCGATTTTCTGCCGCACGTTTTCGATCGTTTTCGTCAAGGCGATTCTTCGACCGTCAAAAAATTCAGCGGTTTGGGGTTAGGCTTGGCGATCGTCCGCCACATTACGGAAATGCACGGCGGAATTGTCGAAGTTTTCAGCGAAGGCGACGGCAAAGGCGCAACTTTTACGGTCAAACTGCCGATCGCCGCGATCACGGTGCAAACCGAGCAAGTAGAATCGAATAAAGGAATCGAATCCGATTCGTTCGTCAAAGAACCTTCCATCGATCTGAACGGACTTTTTATCTTGACGGTTGACGACGAACCCGATACTTGCCAACTTCTCGAACAAGTTTTGACGCACTACGGTGCAAACGTAAAATCCACGAATTCCGCTTCCGAAGCACTCAGCGAATTTATGTTGAACACGCCCGATATTTTGATTTCCGACATCGGAATGCCCGAAGAAGACGGCTATTCATTGATTCAAAAGATTCGCGCAATACCCGACGCGAAAAAAATGCCCGCCATCGCGCTGACTGCTTTCGCCCGTCCGCAAGACCGTATGAAAGCCCTCGCCGCCGGATTTCAAACGCACGTTTCAAAACCCGTCGAACCCGACGAACTCGCCACCGTCATCGCAAGCTTGACGGGCAGATTGTCGCTGAATGATTTGGAAGATATTTAAAAACAAAAAACGGCTTCATAGATTGAAGCCGTTTTTTTGCTTCATTGTTTCCAATCAACTAAATTTCATTCAAAAAACTCACGCCGTCTTTTAATTCCAGACCGAAATTTTCGGCGATCGTTTGCCCGATGTCCGACAAAGATTGGCGCGTTCCCAAATTTACGCCTTGTTTCGTATTTTTGCCGTAAACGAGCAGCGGCGCGTATTCGCGTGTGTGATCGGAACCTTCTTTCGTCGGGTCGTTGCCGTGATCGGCGGTGATGATGAAAAGATCGTCGTCGCGCATCGCGTCGAAAATTTCGGGAAGGCGTAAGTCAAACTCTTCCAACGCTTTCGCATAACCTTCGGGATCGCGGCGATGTCCATAAAGCATATCGAAATCGACGAGATTCGAGAAAATAAGTCCGCGCGAATCTTTCTTTAAAGCATTAATTGTTTGGTCAATTGATTGCTCATTATTTTTCGCCGTCAAATCTTCCGTCACGCCCATCGAATCATAGATCGAAGCGATTTTTCCGATGCAGACGACGTCCAAATTATTATCTTTTAACAGCGGCAAAAGATTGTCGGTCGGCGGCGGAACGGCGTAATCGTGGCGGTTTTCGGTGCGTTTGAAATCGTTTGCGTCATTTCCCAAAAAAGGACGCGCGATCACGCGACCGACTTTATCTTCACCGTCCAAGATTTCACGCGCAACGTGACAAATTTCATAAAGCCTTTCGATCGGGATAACTTCTTCGTGCGCCGCGATTTGAAAAACCGAATCAGCCGAAGTATAAACGATCGGTTTGCCCGTTTTGATATGTTCTTCGCCGAATTGTTTGATGATTTCAGTTCCCGAAGCCGGAATGTTTGCGAGCACGCCGGGAACTTTTGCTTTTTCGACAAATTCATTGATAATGCGCGGCGGAAAGCCTTCGGGAAACGTCGGAAACGCTTTTTTCAGAATAATTCCAGCCATTTCCCAATGTCCCGTCGTGGTATCTTTGCCGTTCGATTTCAAGGTGCATTTGCCGTAATTTCCGCTCGGACTTGCGACCGCTTCGAGATTTGCGAGCGGACGAATATTTCCCAAGCCCAATTTTTGCAGATTCGGAATATTCACCTTTCGACGCTTCAAAATATTACCGAGCGTATCCGCGCCCGCATCGCCCCACGCCGCCGCATCAGGCATTTCACCGATGCCCGCACTGTCCAAAACCATCAAAACTACTCGTTTAAACTTAGAATTCATATAAAAATATTGCCACGAATAACACAAATGACACAAATAAATATAGATTTTTATTCGTACAATTCGTGTAATTCGTGGCTGATGTTTTAATTCGTCGGCGCAGTGTAACCTTCGCGGGCGCGGATTTGCGCTCCGGCGGGAACGCTTTTGAGTTCGATCTTGATTTTGCGATAAGTTCCGTCGCGTTTTTCATTGGACGAATAATAACCCAAGCTGTATTTCGTGCCGATCTCGTCAGCGACAGCTTTAAAAGCGTTTCGCGCATCGCTCAAATCGGCGATTGGGAAAACTTTTCCACCCGAAGTTTTTGCTAAATTCTGCATTTCGAAATCGGCTAAATCATACAAACTTTTGCTGATCGCCAATCTTTCAAATTCGCCGAGAGCGCAGAAATTTGTGGCTTTTTCCATTTTTGCGTTTTTGAATTGGCGGTAATAACGCCGAATCTGCGCCTGCGAAAAACGAATCGCCGTTTCGCAATCGCCGAGCAAGTTTTCTTCAAAAAATTCGCGCGTATTGACTTGAATGAAATAGCTCGTGATGCCCGCTTTTTCAAAAGATTCTTTTACTTCGTCAAAATCCGCCGCGCTCGTCGAATCAACGCCGTCGGTCAAGGCGACAAGCGCGCGCCGACCGCGAAATTCGTCCTTCGGTTTATCGCCGAAAACTTTTTCGACAACCTGCATCAAGCTGTCGTAATACGGCGTTCCGTTGCTGGTTTTGGCTTGTTCGATGGCAATTTTCAATTTGCTGCGGTCGTCCGTCAAATTACTCAAAACTTCGCTCACGGCGGAAGTTTGATTTTCTCTTTTTTCGGATTTATAAGCGATGATCGAAACTTTGTCCCCTGCGCGAAGCGAAGAAATAAAATTGGCAGCGGCGCGTTGAATCAAAGCGAGATCGGAACGTGTCGAGCCGGAAGTATCAAGCAAAAGCGCGACTTCAAAAGGCGCGGCGGTTGTCGAAAAATCCGAAACTTCCTGCAACTTTCCGTCTTCGTAAACGGCGAAATTGTTTTTCTTTAAATTCAATAAAGGCTTTCCCGTTTTGTCCGTGACGATGATCGGCACGTCAACGACCTGCGTTTCAACGCGCAAAACATCGTCGTCATCCGTTTGTTTGGTCTGGGCAAAACCGACAGCGGAAATCCAACCGAAAATCATCAGTAAAAGGAAAATCTTTCTCGCTCGCATCTAAAAAACCTCGTTTGTATCCGCCATTGTAGCAAAAAATATAAACTTGAAACATTAATTTAAGGTCTTTGGGGAACTATTTCCGAAAAGTTTATGTTACTATTGCGAAAAAGTCATTTTTGATTTGTTTATCAACTGCATATTCTTGTTCGGAA
>DAITPE010000560.1:0-3830 GCA_036833775.1 Pyrinomonadaceae bacterium
TACAGTTTAAATTTTTCTGTTGTTATTAAATTAAAACACGGTAGAAATTACACTTTAAAGGAGAATTTTATGGCAACTGAAGCTAAACAAAGTATGGAAAACGAGCCGCAAACGGGCGGACAAAATTCGGGAAATCAAATCGATGCGCAATCGATCAAGGAAACGGGCGGAGCGATTTTGGAAACGGTCAAGGACAAAGCTTCGACGGTGATCGACGAACATAAAACGAATTTGACATCGGGATTGTCGAGCGTCGCGGACAGCATTCGCAAAGTCGGCGACAATCTGCGCGATGCGGAAGATGAAAACAAGATCGGGCAAATGACCGCGCAATACAGCGATCAATTGGCGAAAGGAATCGAAAAAGTGACGACATATTTCGACAAAAACGATCTTCGCGGCATTGCGCGAGATGTCGAAACTTTTGCGAGTCGGCAGCCGGCTTTGTTTATCGGCGGCGCGTTCGTTTTGGGAATTCTGGCGGCTCGATTTTTGAAAAGTTCTGCGCCGAACGGAAACGGTTCGACGCGTCGAAATCGTTCGCAAAATTCGGACGCTTTTTATGACAGCGAAGGCGTTCATCCTGTTTAATTTGTGGGTAAAAGGAGAATTTTATGGCACAACAGCAAACAGCTCGTGACGAACGCTCGATCGGTGATCTTTTTTCCGAGCTTGCAGGCGAAACCACGACGCTTGTTCGGCAGGAAATCGCTTTGGCGCAAACCGAATTGACGCAAAAGGCAGTTAAAACCGGAAAAAACGTCGGCTTTTTAGTTGTCGGCGGCGCAATTGCTTACGCGGCACTTTTGGCGGTTTTGGCGGCAATTATTATCGGTTTGGGAAGCGTCGTTCCATTGTGGGCTTCGGCATTGATCGTCGGAGCCGTGGTCGGAATTGTTGCGGCAGTTCTCATCTTTTCTTCGTTGAATAAATTGAAGAACACGAATATTGCACCGCAGCAATCGATTGAATCTTTGAAGGAGGACGCACAGTGGCTGAAGAAACAAGTTTAGATTTGAATAATAAAAACACGGAAATGACGGACGAAGTAAACTCCGAAATTAACAAAGCGGACTATGCTTTGGGCGAAGGTGAAACGGATGAAGAAACCGACGAAACCGAGCAGATTCGCGGACAGATCGAAGAAACCCGCGCAAAAATGGGCGAAACGATCGACGCGATTCAGGAAAAATTGAGCATTGCGAATATTTCCGAGCAAGTTACCGAACAAGTTACGGAACAGGTTTCAAATCTTTATCAAACGGCGAAGGAAACCGTTTATGATGCAACGATCAAAAAGGCAGGAAAAATTATGCGGGAAGTAAACAATGAATTAAAAAAATCGGATTTTATCAAACAAGTCGGCAGTAAACCGCTGCCTTTGTTTTTTATCGCGCTCGGCGCGGGACTTTTGATTTTCGGCAATAAGAAAAACGGTCGCGGTTCGTATCGCTACGGCGGAAACGGTAGATCGTTTCGCAGAAAAGGCGGACGCGAAGTCGGACATCGCGGTTCAATGCTGAAAACGGCGACCGATTCGATTTCCGGCGCGGCAAGTTCGACTTATGAAACGGTCGGAAACGCGGCGAACACGGCTTATGAAAGCGTCGGTAACGCGGCAAACTCGGCTTACGGAAGCGTTTCGGATTTTGCGAGCGGAACGTGGGATAAAGCCGGAGAATTCGGCGGACAAATTCAGGAAAAATACGAATATTATCTGGAAGAAAATCCGCTTGCGATCGGCGCGGTCGCTTTGGCAGTCGGTGCGGCGGTCGGTTTTTCGATTCCTTCGACGACTTATGAAAACGAACTGGTCGGCGAAGTCCGCGAAAATCTGATGTCGAAAGTCGGCGATTCGATCACACAAACGATCGATAAAGTAAAAAACGTCGCCGACGAAGCGAAAAATACCTTGACCGAAGAAGTCAAAAATCAAGGCTTGGCTTAGTCGCTAAAGACAGCTAATTAATCTGTTTCATAAAAAATCCGTGTGTGTTTGTTTCGGAAAGACAGGAATTTCCCGCAAATATACACGGATTTTACACATATTTCCCTGCAATTTATTGGTAAATAATAAATTGAATAAAATATTTACGCATTTACGGGAAAAATATCTCGGAGTGCAGGAACTTTTCCCGTGCTCCGAGATATTTTCCCCGTGCTCCAATATATTTTCCCCGCGTGCCAAGATATTTTCCCCGCACACCGATATTTTTTTCCCGTGCTCCGAGATATTTTCCCCGCACACCGATATTTTTTTCCCGTGTGTCGAGATTTTTTTCCCGTGACCGCAGAAAGTTTTGCCGTAATTGCCGCGAAACTTTCTTTTTGTTCGGCAAAAACGTCTGTGAGAAACTGCAAATTTACTTGAAATTATTGATCTTTCGGCGAATTTTGCAGAAAAAAGGAAAAGGCGGAAATAACTTTCCGCCTTTTCCTTTTTTCATTTTAATTGAATGTTAATTATTGGCTGTTGCCGGTTCCCGAATTCGATCTGCTTGCGGTTCCCGACGTGTTGCTTCCCATTTTCGAATTGTTCATCGACATATTGCCGTTGCGCGACGTGCTGCCGTTTGACATATTCGAGTTCATCGAAGAACTTCCGCCGTTGCCCATCGATGAGCTGTTCGACATTGACGAATTGCCCATCGAAGAGTTTCCGTTCATAGAAGTGTTGCCACCCATCGAAGTATTTCCGCCCATTGACGAATTTCCGTTTGTCATTGTCGTCGAGCTGTTTGACATCATATTTGAATTTGAACGATTGGCGTTCATCGAATTCGTGTTTGTGTCACCCGTACAAGCTCCGAACATTGCGGTCGAAACTACCAAACTGCTGATTGCGATTAATTTTTTCATATTTATTTTCCGGTCTTCTCCGTGTTTTTTTATCTATTTCGTTAAAACGACGATAGATTTAGCGTTGGTCAAAAAAAAATTTTGAAGTTTGAAAGAAAATAAATTCATAAGCCAAACTTCAAATCTTTTAATTCACTAAACTGTGACAATTTTATTGATTTCAATCTGAATTTATTGTCAGCCACACTACATAAGCAAAAGAAAGTTTGTGAAAATAGAAAAATATTTCAAAAAAGAAAGCGTTGCACCTTTGAATATGCAACGCTCCCCTGAAGACCAGAGTTTTATCGAAGTTTAAACACAGGAAAATTTCATTCCAATTACAGCCAACTTAAAGAGAATAAAATCGTTTTCAATTTTCGTGAACCGATTTTTCAACCCTCATCATCAACGGTAATTTCATTAAAACATCCGATAATTTCGATTACTGTAATTTACATTACATTTTCGACATTTTTTGAAAAAATATTGAAATTTTGGTCGATTTCCAAATGACAATCACACGCCGTTTCTTCCAATTTGATCTCGTCGCAGATAATAATTTTCCCGCGCACGTAATCAATGATCTTTCTTTCACGCAGATTTTGCGCGATATGGGTCACGCTCGGTCGATGAACGCCCAAAGCGCGCGCAATTTGTTCCTGCGTCAAAGGCAAACGGCTGCCGCCTTTTCGCGCTTGAACCATCAAAAGCCAACTGCAAAATCTTTGCTCGATCGTGTGATAACTGTTGCAGACCGATCTCTGCGAAACCTGTCTGATATATTCGCCGATGTAATCGAAAATAATTCCCTGCAATTTCGAATTATTGCGAATTTCCTGTTCAAAAAGCTGTGAGCTGATCTTATATGCTCTACCCGGAACGAAAACCTGCGTCCAATTCGTCAGCGAATAATTTTTCAAAAGCGGCATAAATCCGATCATTCCTTCTTTTCCCGTCATTGAAATTTCAACCGTTCTGCCGTCTTCGAG
>DAITPE010000561.1:0-3828 GCA_036833775.1 Pyrinomonadaceae bacterium
GGAAAAATTGCAGTTCTCAGGTAATTTTACGGAAAATCGATTGCCCAAAAACAGTTAGACTGTGCGATGTCAGTTAATATAATTGAATTCGATATTTTGTGTCAATGATTTTTTTTTGAAAACGATCTTTTTGAACGCGGATTGGGCTGATTAGGCGGGTTGATGCGGATATATTTTAAAAAAATCTTGTGAAATCCGTTTGATTCGCCTAATCCGCGTTCAAATAAATGAGCTATTTACGGATTTCTTAAAAAACTTCTAAAACAATTCGTCTAAAGCTTCTTCCAGATTTCGCACGCCGACGACGCGGATTCCGAGAAGTTTTTCTAAGCCTTTTTTGTTCGATGCGGGCAAGATTAGTTTTTTGAAGCCGAGCGTTTGCGCTTCTCTGGCGCGGCTTTGCGCTTGGAGAACGCCGCGCACTTCGCCCGTTAAGCCGACTTCGCCGAAAACTGCGGTGTCGGGCGGGATTTGCAGGTTTCTAAAACTCGAAGCGATTGCCGCAATCACGCCTAAATCGGCGGCGGGTTCGTCTATTTCGAGTCCGCCTGCGACGTTGATGAAAACGTCGTCGCCTGCAAGCTGAAAACCTAATCTTTTTTCTAAAACGGCGATCAAAAGCGAAGTTCGGTTGTAATCGAAACCTTGCGCCATTCGTCTGCCCGTGCCGAATTTGGTTCCCGTGACGAGTGCCTGCATTTCGACGAGCATCGGGCGCGTTCCTTCCATGCAAACCGTGACGACCGAACCGCTTGCGCCTTCGGGACGTTCCTGCAAAAAGACTTCCGACGGATTGCCGACGGCTTTCAAACCTTCGTTCGTCATCTCGAAAATGCCGATCTCGTTTGCCGCGCCGAAACGGTTTTTCGTGGCGCGGATAATGCGGTGATTGTGATGCCGATCGCCTTCGAAATACAAAACCGTGTCAACGATGTGTTCGAGTGCCTTCGGTCCCGCGATCGAACCTTCTTTCGTAACGTGACCGATCAGAAAAACGGGCGTTGAGGTTTGCTTTGCGAAGATCATCAATGCGCCCGCAACTTCGCGCACTTGCGAAACACTGCCCGGCGCGGATTCGATCTTTTCCGAAAAAACGGTTTGGATCGAATCGACAATGACGTATTCGGGTTTTAAACGGTCGATCTCAGCGAGAATATTTTCAAGATTCGTTTCGGGAAGTAGAAACAGATTTTCGGCGTTGATGCCCAATCTTTCGCCGCGCATTTTGATCTGGCGTTCGGATTCTTCGCCCGAAACATACAAAACATTTCCGCCGATCTCGCTGAGCTTGTCAGCCATTTGAATCACAATTGTAGATTTGCCGATTCCGGGCGAGCCGCCGATCAAAACGAGCGAACCGGCGACGATTCCGCCGCCGAGAACGCGGTCAAATTCGTCGATTCCGCTCGAAGTCCGAGCGTCGTCCTGCGATTCGATGTCGTTATAAGCCATCGGTTTAACGACACGGAAAGCGTCGGTTCCGAGACGTGTGTTTGAAGAAACGGCTTTTCCCGTGGTTTGCGGCGAAGGACGAAATTTTTCCTCGACGAGCGTGTTGAATTCGCCGCAGTCGGGACAGCGACCGAGCCATTTTCTTTGCTGTCCGCCGCAATTCGAGCAGACATAAATCGTTGCAGGTTGTTTTGCCATCTATTTTGATTTTTCGATCTGAGATTCTTCGGTAAAAGTGTAAGTCGCTTCGCGGAAATAATATTCTTCGGGACGCGCTTTTTCAAAA
Organism: Pyrinomonadaceae bacterium; assembly: GCA_036833775.1. Lineage (GTDB taxonomy): Bacteria > Acidobacteriota > Blastocatellia > Pyrinomonadales > Pyrinomonadaceae > JAJQRF01. The sequence goes on from DAITPE010000561.1 coordinate 1,739, forward strand.
ATGATTCTTGCATTTCCGCTTCCGTAAAATTTGAAATTTGAAATATTTGCGCCGCTCAATAATGATAATCCCTGCATCGTGAACGGTGAATTGACAGTGACGAATTGCGGTGAATCCGGCGTTGCTTTCGGCGTAATTGCCGAACTGCGAATCGTCCATTTACAGTCTTCGTAAAACACCGGATAAAACGAAACTCCATTGATCGAAAGACTTTGCGGTCCGTAAGGCATCACGACGCGATACGAAAAATCGCCGTTCGGCTGGATCGGATGATTCAAATAAACGCTGTAAACCTGCAAAGCCGACATTCGATAATCGCGTTGCGGATTTTGTCTTTTTACATTCAATATCAAACTCGCATACGTTTGATAATCGGGCGAACCGTAACCGCTTCCGCCGAGAACTATTTCACCCGAAACGATCTTTGCCGAAGTCGCCGAACGTGCTTCATTTGAAGCAAACGCAAACATAAAAAAAAGACTGAAAATCAATGCTGTTTTTTTCATATTGAAACTTTGCCCGCAGAATCTGAAAATTAAAATTGAACGAAATACAACTTTAACAAAATAGAGCGTTTTTTGATACTGAAATTGGTTTCGATTTGGGATTTTTCGACGGGTTTTGTATGCTCGAAATATGCCTGCTCCATCAATTCACGCATTTGCCGAAAAAGTTGCGCTCATCACGGACGGCGCAAATCCGATCGGTCGCGCCGTTGCGCTTCAGCTTGCTTTGCAGGGAAGTTATGTCATCGTCGGTTTTTCAAATGCGAACGACGAAAATAATCGAAACGCTTTGGAAGAACTGAAATCGCTCGGAACACTTGCAAACGCCGTCGAAGCCGATATTTCAACTGCCGAAGGCGCGAAAAAACTGGTTTCCGAAGTAGAAATGATGTTTGGACGCATCGATCTTTTGGTTAATTGTTTGAAAAACGAGAGCAATTCGGCGTTTGATGAAACTACCGAAGAAGTTTTTGAGGATTCATTTGAAAAAAACGTGAAAGCCGCGTTTTTCGTGACGAAAGAAGCCGTTCGATTGATGAATCAGCGACCGAAACCGAAGATCGTCAATGTTGTTTCGGCATTGGATACAGCAGAAACCGAGCAAAATGTTTTATTCGTTTCAGCGCAAAAGGCTTTGATCGGAATGACCGAATCGCTTTCAAAATCGCTTCCAAAAAAGTTTCGCGTCAACGCCGTTGCTTTGAGCGAAAAGAAAATCGTGCAAACGGAAATGCTCGACGCCGAACTTTTTCGACCGAAAACTGGCGTTTCCGAAGACGATGCGGCGCGGACGATTCTTTTTCTGCTTTCTTCGGAAGCGATCGGCTTGAACGGGCAGACTTTGAAGGTTGAATAATTTAGTATTTTTACGGTTTAAATCTATAGCTCGCTATTGGTTAAACCAAACTTCGTGATAAAATTTTTGTGCAATGAAAAGCGACATTCTCATAATCAGAATTAGTTTTGTGCTCTTGCTGGCATTGATGGGCTTTTTGCTCAATCCTTTGGCGGACAGCAGTTATCTGCAAGGAATCGGCTTTACCGAACGCCGTGTTTTATCGGGTTTGCTCGGCGCGATCTTTTCTGTCTGTGTGATCGGTTTTGAAATGCGTGCGCGCAAAGCCACGATCAAAACATTGATCGGCGCGGCAGTCGGTTCGATCTTGGGAATTGTCGGCGCGTATCTGATCGGAATGCTGATAAGTTCGCAGGAAACAAAAGCCGTTCCCGCCGAAATGAAAACATTTTTAACGGTCGCGCTCGCGTTTTTTATGGGCTACATCGGCTTGATGGTCGGCGCGGCAAAAGGAGAATTTATCGATCTTTCCGCGCTCGGCGGAATTTTTTCCGACAAAGGCGTGAAACGCGATTATAAAGTTTTGGACACTTCCGTAATCATCGACGGACGCATCGCCGACGTTGCCGAAACCGGATTTATCGGTGGAACTTTAGTGATTCCGCAATTTATCCTGACCGAATTACAGCAAGTCGCCGATTCGCCCGATTCATCGAAACGCCAACGCGGACGGCGCGGACTCGATATGCTGCAACGGCTTCGCAATAACTCGAAAATTGACATTCAGA
>DAITPE010000562.1:0-3810 GCA_036833775.1 Pyrinomonadaceae bacterium
TGGGTATTGCTGGCAATTTTAACGGTCAGCTTTGGGCTTAATGTCTTTTTGGCGGTTCGCAAAGCCGACCGGATTGTAGTTGATAAAACATCAGGGCGCGTCGTCGAACTCAATAATCGTGATTACGGCGCGACTGAAACGGTTGAAATCGCGCCGGACCGACCGAATGACACAGATAAGAAATATCTGGTCAAAGAGTTTTTAAAGTCGCTTTACGAAGTCGAGCAAACGACCAGAGAATCGCAGGTCAATAAACTTCTGCGGATGCTTGACGCGGATTTGTCGCTTTCGTTCGCCACCAGATTAAAACAAAACGGAATACTGGCGGCGGAAAAAGCGGAAAGCGTCAATTCGTCGTGGGATTTGCAGGATTTATCGGTTGACGAGCGCGACCCGTATATTTTGAGGGCAATCGGAGTGCGTCGAATTCGGCGCAAAGCAGGTGGGCAGGACGTGGAAGAAACCTTGCAGTTAAAATGCAAATTCCTGCTCAAAGATTCGCCCGCGTCGCCGGCGCGAAACGACAACAATCTGCGGACGGGCTTTACCATTCTGCGATTTCGCGTTGAACCTGTCAGCGGTAAGACTTCATCGCCCATTGCCTTGCTCGCCGACGGCGATATTTCGGCAGGCGAGATTGAATCCCCAAACACAACAACCGAACAACAACCAAACGTGGCTTCAAATAAGTAATAACGAACCGCGCAGTAAATAAGATTTTCGATTTTCAAATTAAATATCGGAGCGATTTTCCAGCGTCCGAGTAGAGGTAACTTATGCAAAAACAACAATTCCTGTTTAATTTAACTAACGAAATTGGGCTTCGGCGCAATGCTTTGATCAAACTGATTTTTTTGATGACAGCGATTTTTTTATGCGGCACTTTGGATGCGGCGGCACAAAAAACTCGCACGAAAAAAAATGCAACGACGGTCGCCAAAAATGTTGAGCCGAAAAAAACTGAAAAAATTGAAACCAATGATGCGGTAAATTCAAATATTCCCGTGGCGGTCATCAACTCTGCCGAAACCGATTTTCTGTCGGGCGAAGCGAGCGTCAACGTCAACCCGAAACAGCCAACCGTAGTGCGGCTCGGACTCGCGCAAAACGCGGTTTCAATCGTCGAATTTCCCGCATCGGACGGCGTTTATTATATCCATGAAGGCAATCCGAAACTCGTCTCGGTTTTTCAATCGCCAACGAAGGAATCAGACCGCTCAATAACAATTTACCCGGGCGAAGGATTTGTAACGAGCGCGGCGAATCCTTCGGCGACAATTACTTTGCAAATGCGCTCAGGGCTGATTTTGATTCTGGAGTTCGTTCCCGTTTCGGAAATCAAAAAAAACGCGCACCGCTGCGTCATCAATTACGACCGTGAGGAGGTCATCGCGGCGCGGCGCACGGCAGGTTTGGCTTACAATCTCGGCGAAGAAATAAGACCGACAAATAATAAAAATACACGCGCAAATTCAAAGTTAGTTACCTCGACGACTGAGGAAACTACTGTCGAAAATAACACCGAAACAGACAACAACGCAGTCCGCCTTGTTTCGTTTGAAGTAACAAGAGGCTCGATCAGTCGCAAATCCGAAGAAAAACCTTCTAAAAATCCGAAAACCGGATTGGAACTGTCACGCCTCGTCAATAAGAGACTTGCGGATTGTCTGAAAAATCCGGCTAAAAACTTGGGAGCGTGGACGGCTGCCAATAATGGTTTGAGTCTGGCTGTGTCTTCCGTTTCGGAGATTGATGCCGAACAAAGATTAGTCATTATCGCCGTTCGCAATGATTCGACTGCGAATTTAAGACTCATTCCCGGAACGCCGGAACTTCAAATCAAAACGCTCGACGAGCAGGGAAATGCGCTGCAAACCGAAAGATTAGAACGAATCTATGTCGAAACGACGAGCGCGGAAGGCTTGGTTTTACCCGGTTCAACCATCTATTACGCACTGGTTTATAAAGCTCCGGTGATGGGCAAAAGCCAACGCTTGAGCGTCTTGGTTTCGCACCGTGAGGCTGCCGATTCGCCGACAACTATTGCTTTGCCGAATATTAATGAAACCACGAAGGAGTAACCGAAAATGACTGAAACAGTAGCTGAAATGAACGATATTCCTGCCGCGCTTGCGTTTTCGGAAGCGGATGAAACGCGCGAAAAACTGTTGCGGGAAGCCGCTGGAGAACACACGCCGGCAGATGAAAATTTGTCGGTTGAGGATGAAGACTCTGAAACTCTTGAGCAGCCCGTTAAAACTTCCAAGAAAAAACTGTTCGTGGCTTTCGTCGGCTGCATTTTCGGATTCGCTCTTTTGATATTGATTTTGTGCTGGTTTTTCGGGATCGGAGTTTTTGCCGCGACAAAACCGCAAGCCGTTGACCGCACGGCTAAAACCACAACGCCTAATTCGGCAACGCCTATTACCGAAGACGAAAAAATGAAAATGGCTCTCAATCTGGTTGCCGAAAAAAATCCGAACGCAAACTCGGATTCGTCGGTTAATCCAAACGAAAATGTTGTTATCAATTCTAATTCGTCAGTTGATATTCCGCCGACCAAAGCCACGGATTTAACCGAACCCGTTGTTGTGCCGGACGCGCTTTCGGAAACGAATCGAAATCCGAATAATCCGGTAATTTCAAGTCCGACAATTTCAACCAAGCCGCAAAATTCCGTGATTTCGACTGAAAATCGAAGTGTTTTGAGCGTCAACAACGACAGCCGGAAGGAAACACAAACGAAAACAGAAACCACGCCGCTCGGACGCTCACTTTTTTTCGGTGTCGAGCGCAAGGAAAATACGATTATTAATTCTGTTACAAATTCAAAAAACCAGTCGGTTTCAGGTAATCAAAATGATGATTTAACGAATATTTCCCTTACCGCAATCCCGTTCGGAACTCTTTTGCCAATTCGTTTTCTGGGGGCGGTTTATACGCTTCGAGCTTCGGGCGGTTTGGTCAGAATGGAACTCACCAGAAGCGTTTCGGGAAAAGACTATTTATATCCGGCTGGCACGGTTTTGGTCGGAACTCTACGCGGAAGCGAATACAAACGCGCTTTTATTTCCGTCGTCGGTTTAATTGATCCGAAAACGGGCGGACTCGTCAAATTTGAAGGCGAAGTGATGGGCAACGACGGAGCTTCCGGCATTACAGGTCGTCGCCGTCAGGTGAAGGGCATCTGGTCGCGTGTGTTGGGCGGTCTGCGGGATGCGGGCGCAGTTGCGTTAGGCGCAATCGGAAACAGGCGTTCGGGCGGCGGCACTGTTATCATTTCGGATTCAACCTCAAAGGCTTCGAGTGTATTAACCCAAGAACTTTCGGGTGTGATTAGCAACAACCGTAACCAAAACGAATTTGTCGAAATTTCCGCCGGAACAACGGGTTTTGTTTTGGTCACGGATTTGCCGGATGAAGTTTCAGAGGAAAGTTTAGGTCAGAACTCGAAAACGGCAACCGGGCTTTCCGAAAGCGAACTCGCCGACCTATTTAGCGAAGGTAATAAGGAAAAAATCCGCGCTGCCCTGCCGCGAATGACTCCGCAATTTCGACAGCTTGCCGAAAAAGTTTTGGCGATGGAATAGAAACAATTTTTGAAAGGTGAAATTTTATGATTCCGCACGACTCGAAAAAACCGCAAATCAATCCGCGAAAATTTGTGCTTGAAGGACGCGAAAACGCACTTTACGCGCTAATTTGCCAAACCGGATATGTGCCGGAAGAACAGAATTTTTCGGACTTTTGCCAATCGCTTAAATCCGGCAGAGGCTGGCTAATTTCCGGCACGCGCGGAAGCGGCAAAAC
>DAITPE010000563.1:0-3809 GCA_036833775.1 Pyrinomonadaceae bacterium
CGAAAAGATAAATGTTTTTGAATTTAAAAACGAAAATGAAGCGAACGGCGCGGAATTTCAAACGGCGGCGGTCGAAACTGATGGTGAATACGAACTTCGCGTAATGACCTTCGGCGAATCTGAAAAAACAGGCAAATACGCGCTTCGCATTGCCGAAATGCGTGAGGCAACCGACAAAGAACTCAGTCAAACTTCTGCTTTTAAGATCATCAACGGACTCGCCAAAAACGTCAAAGCCGGAACGGCAACTGCCGAGCAAATCACCAAAGTTATTAGCGATTTTGAAACGGCTTTGGAAAAATTTCGTTTTGCCGGAAACCGCAAATACGAAGCGATGACGCTTTCTTCGATCGGCAGTTTTTATACGCGGCTTGGCAATTGGAACAAAGCTGTCGAGATTCAAAAAAAATCGATCGAAATAGTTCATAAAATCGATATGGAAGATGAAGCTTCGATGATTTTAACTAATCTCGGCACGTCTTATTTACGGCAAAACGAACCGCAAAAAGCTTTGGAAGTTTTTCACGAATCTGTCACAATTTCGCGCAAAAGAGGCGATATTTTCAACGAAATCCGCACGCTGAATCTGCTCGGCACGACGTATGAAGAAATCGGCGACAGGGCGCGTGCGATTGAATATCAAACGCAGGCTTTGGAAAAATCGCAAACCGAACAGGAAGACAATTTTTTGACGCAGATTTACAACGATCTCGGCAAGTTAAACACGAATCTCGGCGAAAACCGCAAGGCGATCGAATATTTTCAAAAAGCGGTCGAATCCGCGCAAAAATCGAACAATAAACGGCTCGAAGCAAGCTCGCTCGGCAATCTCGGACAGACTTTTTTCGCGCTCGGCGAGAAGCAGAAAGCCTTTGATTTTTTGAATAAATCGCTCGAAATCAATCGCGGTTTGGCTGATAAATTCGGAGAAGCGGCGGCTTTGAAAAAACTCGGAAATATTTATTTAAAGCTCGGCGAAAACGAGAAGGCGATCGAAAATATCAATAAATCGTTGGAGATTTACCGCTCGCTCGCAGACACGCAAAATTTAGCCGAAACTTTGCTTTTGTCCGCGAAAATCGATTCGCAGAAAAATTCGTTTGCGACGGCACAAACCAAAATCGAAGAAGCGATCTCTTTGATCGAAAAGATTCGTCTGCGTGTAAATGTCGCCGATCTGCGTGATTCTTTTTCGGCGAATTTGCAGGACTTTTATGCTTCTTACATCGAAATTTTGATGAAGCGCGAAAAGCTTGAACCGAACAAAAACTTTTCCGCCCTCGCTTTGCAGGCAAACGAACGCGCACACGCACGCGGTTTGATCGATCTTTTGGCGGAATCGAACGCGGATATTCGGCAGGGCGTTGACGAAAAACTGCTCGGCAAAGAAAGCGAAACTCAAAATCTTTTGACGGCGCGGCTCGAAAATCTGACCAAAATTTTGAACGGCAAAGCCAAGCCCGAAGATGTCGAAAATCTGAAACAGGAAATCGCGAAAATTCGCACCGATTTCGAGCAGATTCAGGCGCAAATTCGCAGCGCGAGTCCGCATTATTCGTCGCTGACGCAACCGAAAACGCTCGCTGTTAAAGAAATTCAGGCGCAGATTTTAGATGAAAATTCGGTTTTACTCGAATACGCGCTCGGCAAAGACCGAAGTTATCTTTGGATCGTCGGCAAAAACGAATTTCGCGCGATCGAACTTCCCGCGAAAAACGAGATCGAGCAAACGGCGCGCGAATTTTACGATGCGCTGACGGCGCGAAACAAGCAGATAAAGTTTGAAACGGACGAAGAAAATGCGCTTCGCATCAAGCAAAAAGATATTGATGTTCAAAGTCTTTCCGTCGAACTCGGCGAAAAAATTCTTGCGCCCGCGATGCCGTTTTTGAAGGACAAACGCGTTTTGATCGTGGCTGACGGCACGTTACAATATGTTCCGTTTGCGGCTTTGAAAGTGAAAAATTCCGGCTTTCTGGTCGAAACGAACGAAATCGTAAATTTACCGTCGGCTTCGGTTCTGGCAGTTTTGCGAAACGAGTTCGGCAATCGTGCGCTTGCGCCGAAAACTTTGGCGGTTTTGGCTGATCCGATCTTTGAAAAAACTGATGAAAGGTTTCAAACGGCTTCCGCCAACAAACAAAAAGCCGAATTTGTCGCCGTTTCGCGAAAACGAACACGCGGAAATGCCGAGACGCGCGAAGGTTTCGAGCTTCAGCGTTTGCCGTTTACACGCCGCGAAGCCGAAGTTATCAGCACGTTCGTGCCTGAAAACAAAAAGGAAAAACTGCTCGATTTTGCCGCCAGCCGTCGCTCGGCGATGTCGCCCGAACTCGCAAATTACCGCTTCGTTCATTTTGCGACGCACGGAATTTTGAGCAACGAAAACCCCGAACTTTCGGGCATCGCGTTTTCAATGTTTGACGAAAAAGGTAAGGAACAGGACGGTTTTCTGCGCGTCGGCGACATTTACAATTTGAAATTTCCGGCTGAAATGGTCGTTTTGAGCGGCTGTAAAACGGGTCTGGGACGCGAAATAAAAGGCGAAGGTTTGGTCGGAATGACGCGCGGATTTATGTATGCGGGTGCGAAACGCGTGACGGTCAGCCTGTGGGACGTGAACGACGAAGCGACTTCCGAATTGATGGGCAGATTTTACAAAGAAATGCTCGGCGCAAACAAACTCGCTCCGGCTTCGGCTCTGCGCCAAGCGCAAATCTCGATGCTCAAAGACAAACGCTGGCAAAATCCGTATTTCTGGTCAACTTTTATTCTGCAAGGCGAACCGAAATAAGAAAAGATTTGCCTGCGAAAGAAACGAAAATAGCGAAAATTAAGAAAAAGAAAGTGTGTTTAATATTTTTCTTTTTTTCGTTTCTTTCGTTATTTTCGCAGGCAAATTCTCTTAAATTATCTCAAGCGAATTGTTCACGCCTTGGCGTTTGAAATATAAAAGTGCGTGTTTTGTATCGCGTTCGATCTGGGTTTTCAGTTCGTCGATGCCGTTAAATTTTCGTTCGTCGCGGATGCGGTGCAGGAAGCGGACGCGCAGAACGTCGCCGTAGAGGTCGCCGTCGAAATCGAAGACGAAAGTTTCGATCGACGGCGCGGTTTCGTCTTCAAAAGTCGGGCGCACACCGACGTTTGTGATGCTTTTGCGCCATTCATTATTTATCAAGGTTGCGGTCGCGTAAACGCCGAATTTCGGAATTACGCGGTTGTGCGGTTTCAGATTTGCGGTTGGAAAACCGATTGTGCGTCCGCGTTCGAAACCGTGCACGATCTGACCTTCGACGCCATACGGACGACCGAGCATTCTTCTGACCAGATTCACTTTTCCTTCGCGCAAAAGATGTCGAATCTTCGTTGAAGAAATTCGCTGACCGCGCAAAGTTACTTCGGGAACTTCGTCGGCGAAAAAGCCTAATTCCTCGCTCATTTTTCTGAGAAGCTCGATATTTCCGCCGCGATTTTTGCCGAAAAAGAAGCCTTTTCCCAAGAAAACTTCTTTTGCTTGAAGGCGTTCGTAAACGATGTCGTGCAGAAAAGTTTCGGCTTCCTGCGCGGCAAATTCCTTGTCGAAACGAATCACGATCGCTTGTTCGATGCCGAGAAACGCGAAATTTGACAGCCTCTGATCGAGCGTTTGCAGCAGCGGCGGCGCATTTTCAGGATGCAGAACGGCACGCGGATGCGGATCGAACGTGATCGCAGTCGGAACCGCGCCGACCGCTTTTGCACGGCTCACGACCTTTTCCATGATCCGCTGATGCCCGAGATGCAGCCCGTCAAAAACGCCGAGCGTCAAA
>DAITPE010000564.1:0-3801 GCA_036833775.1 Pyrinomonadaceae bacterium
GAACGTGAACGGGCAGGTCGAAACCATTGTGCGGCGACCTGACGGAAAGGTTTTGATCGGCGGCACTTTTACGGCGGTCGGCGGCGTGACGCGCAACCGCATCGCTTTGATTAATCACGATGGCACGCTCGACGCGGCTTTCAATCCCAATTCTGCCGGAATCGTCAAATCGATCGCGCTTCAACCGAACGGGCAGATCATTGTCGGCGGATTATTTTCAAATATCGGCGGAACCGGACCGGGAAATATCATTCGTTTGAACGCGGACGGAACGCCCGATAATGTCAACAGTTTGCGCGGTCCGAACGGCATCGTCGAAGCCGTCGCGGTGCAGGCGGACGGCAAGATTTTGCTCGTCGGACAATTTACGTCGGTCGGCGGTTTTTTGCTTAACAATATTGCGCGGCTGAACGCGAACGGAACGGTTGACGATACTTTTAATCCGAATGCAAACAACACGGCGGCGGCGGTTTTGCCTTTGAGCGACGGAAAAATTTTGGTCGGCGGTGTTTTCTCGAATGTCGGCGGAGTCGCGCGAAACGGTTTTGCGCGGCTGAATGCAAACGGCAGCGTTGATACTTCTTTCAGTCCGATCTCGGATGCGAGCGTGCAGGACATCAAACAGCAAGCGGACGGCAAGATTTTGGCGGCGGGCGATTTTCTCAATTTCGGCGGAACTTCGCGGCGCGGTTTGGCACGGATAAACGCGAATGGAACGGTTGACGAAACATTTAATCCGAATCCGAACGGAACAGTTTGGTCGGTCGCCGTTCAGCCCGACGGGAAAATTGTTGTCGGCGGTTCATACACGACGATCGCCGGAGTTTCGCGTCCGAATTTTGCGCGGCTTAACATTGACGGAACGCTCGACACGACGGCGGCAAATCTTTCGCCGAACAATTTCGTGGTTGCCGTCGAACTTCAGCCGGACGGGAAAATTTTGCTCGGCGGCAATTTTACGATCGTCAACGGAGCGAACGTGCGAAACCGTATGGCGCGGGTTTATCCCGATTTCGATATTGATTATTACTACGACACGAATGTTGTCGGGCAGATAAATTCGATCATTTCATTGCCAGACGGAAAAAACTTGATCGGCGGCTACAATACTTCCGTGACGGGCGAAGCGTATCAAAGTTTGTGCCGTTTGAATTCTTTCCAGACGCGCGACATACAGTTTCCGAATCCGCAGATCGTCGGCGGAATCGAAGATATGGCTTTGCAGGCGGACGGGAAAATAATGATCGCGGGCAGTTTTACCTCGATTCGCGGCGTGAACTGGACGCGCATTGCCAGACTTTTTTCGTCGGGTTCGGTTGATTCGACATTTTTTGCGAATTTGAATAATTCCGCGCTTGCCGTTGCCGTTCAGTCTGACGGGAAAATTCTTGTGGGTGGACTTTTTACGAACGTCAACGGCGCGAATATCGGTAAATTGGTCAGATTCAACTCAGACGGCTCGATCGATACGACGTTTAATGCAAACGTCAACGACGGCGTTGCAAAGATCGTTCTGCTCTCGAACGGGCAGATTATGATCGGCGGATTTTTTACGCAGGTCGGCGGACAATCGCGTTCGGGAATTGCGCGTTTGAATGCGAACGGTTCACTCGATACTTCGTTTAATTCGACGTTAACGAGCGGCATTCTTCCCGGCGAGGTTTATGAAATAGTTGTACAACCGAATGGACAAATTCTGTTTGGCGGCGCGTTTACGACCGTCAACGGAACTTCGCGGACGAATATTGCGCGCGTGAATTCTTTCGGCAATCTCGATGCGAGCTTTTCGGCAAACGCCGATTCGACGGTTCTTTCGATGGCTTTGCAGTCTGACGGAAAGATCGTTGTCGGCGGTAGATTTTTAAATTTGAATTCAACGCCGCGTTCATACATCGGGCGTTTTATGCCCGACGGTTTGCTCGATACGGGCTTTACGGCAAACGCCAACGACATCGTTTTGCAGGTCGGCATTCAGCGCGACGGCAAGATTTTGGCGGGCGGATATTTTACGAGCATCGGCGGTGTGACGCGCAATCGTTTTGCGCGAATCACGAATTCCGTGCCAACTTCGGATGAAATTACGGTCGGGCAAACTGCTTTGAATTTGGTTCGCAGCGGACCTTCGGCGGAGTTTTCGCGCGTCGTTTTCGAACAATCGGCGGACGGCATAAATTACACGCCGCTCGGCAATGCTTCGCGCGTCGGTTCGACGGCAAATTGGGTTTTGAACAATCCTAACTACACCGGAAACTACATTCGCGCGCGCGGTTATTATCCCGATTTTTCCGACAAACTTTCGACCTTTGAACTCATAAAATATGCGCCGAAAACAACTATCAAAACGCCATACGATTTCGACGGCGACGGCAAAGCCGACATCTCGGTTTTCCGTCCGTCGAACGGCGTTTGGTATCAACTGCGTTCGACCGAAGGTTTCGTCGCCTATTCTTTCGGACAAAACGGCGATATTCCCGTCGCGGCGGATTACGACGGCGACGGCAAAACCGACATTGCCGTCTTTCGACCTTCGACGGGCGGTTGGTATCTGCTTCGTTCGCAAGCCGGATTTACGGCGGTCGCTTTCGGCGCGGCGGGCGATATTCCGACTGCCGCCGATTACGACGGCGACGGCAAGGCGGATATTTCCGTCTATCGCCCGTCGCTCGGCGGCTGGTATCGGCTCAATTCTTCGAGCGGACAATTTGTCGCGGTCGGCTTCGGCATCGCGGAAGACAAACCGACGGTCGGCGATTTTGACGGCGACGGCAAAGCCGACATTGCGATCTTTCGACCTTCGACGGGCAATTGGTATCGCTATAATTCGTCGAACGGACAATTTTTCGGCGTTCAATTCGGCGCAAACGGCGACATTCCGACGGCGGCAGATTACGACGGCGACGGAAAATCTGACGTTTCCGTTTATCGTCCGTCGCTCGGCGGTTGGTATCGTTTGAATTCGACTAATGGACAGTTTGCCGCAGTCGGATTCGGTCTGCCTGAAGATAAACCGACGGCGGCAGATTACGACGGCGACGGCAAAGCGGACATTTCAGTTTTCCGTCCGTCAGCCGCGTCTTGGTATCGTTTGAACAGCGGAAACGGACAATTTGCGGCAGTCAGCTTCGGCGTTTCGACCGACACGCCCGTTCCCAATTACTAAAACTTTCGGCGAAGTTGGTCGGCAAAAACAACGCCAAACTGCTTCAAAATCCGAAATTGTCGGCAGACAATCGCAAAAATTGAACAGACTATCGTGAAAAGTCTTAAGACAATCGCAAAAAGTCTTAAGACTGACGAGAAAAGTCTTAAGACAATCGCAAAAAGTCTTAAGACTGACGAGAAAAGTCTTAAGACAATTCTAAAAAGTCTTAAGACTATCGAGAAAAGTCTTAAGACTTTTTGAAAAAGTCTTAGACAATCGTGAAAAGTCTTAAGACTGACGAGAAAAGTCTTAAGACTTTTCTGAAATGTCTAAGACAAACCTGAAAAGTCTTAAGACTTTTTCAAATTGTCCGCAGGTTTTTCTCGAATTTGAACCGAAATCGCTGCAAACCCGAGGTTTTTTTGAAGCCGTCGCGGTATTGAAAGCTAAAGTTAATAGTGATTATTTGAGCGGTCTTTCGGCTGATCAGCCGCCGCCTGAAGGCGGGACTCTGAACGGCAAATCTATTTTGTGCGGCTGCTTAAGCTGTGTTGACATTTGCATTTTCAGGCGGCTTTCAGCCGTCTTTCGCCGAAGGCGCGTTTAGCCGCGTCGTTTACGGCGCGGTTGGTTTAGATAAATTGATGAAAGGGCGTTTT
>DAITPE010000565.1:0-3791 GCA_036833775.1 Pyrinomonadaceae bacterium
AACAAATTCGTAATTCGTAATTCGTAATTCGTAATTAACTCGGATGAAACCTGCGTTTGGGTTTTTGCGAGATAAGTAATCGGGCAAAATAATTTAATTCAATGCAAAAAAGCTCCCCTCCTTAGAAAAGGAGGGGTGGCGCGAAGCGACGGGGTGGTTGGTTTCAAGATTAATCATTCGAATCAATAAACTTAAGATTTAACCACCCCGTCCGCGAAGCGCGTCCACCCCTCCTTCAAAAGGAGGGGAGCTTTTTTGTTAATTTATTTTGCTTGATTACCTAATTATGAATTATGAATGACGAATTACGAATTAATTTGTTTCTGCCTGCGTCCGAGTGCCCATAAATATTGAATTATTGTGCCCGTTTGCATAAGTTTTGCGGCTGTTTGTTTTTTTTAGAATGCTTCGGAACGGGGAAAAGCTTCGCGTCGTTTTGTCTGAAACTATTTTTAATATTGCACGTTATAAATCTCGGATCATTAACCGACTTTTTATACAGAATCTATGAACAAAAAACTTTTTCGCCTGCCTTTTGCGGCATTTTTATTCGCATTAATCTTAAATTTATCGACGTTCGTTTCGGCGCAGATGCCCGAACAGAGCGAAATTAAAAAACTTCCGCCCGTTAATTGGGTGCGCTCGCGCGATGTTGACATCAAACACGTTGCGATCGATCTGAAATTCGATTGGGACAAGGAATCGGCTTACGGCAACACGATCGTGACGCTTGCGCCGTTCAAAAACACGGACAAAATTCATCTCGACGCGGCGCAGATGCAGATTTCGTCGGTCACGCTGAACGGCAAGTCTTTGAAATTCGATTACAAAGGCGGCACGGACGACAATAATCTCGAAATCACGCTCGACCGCGTTTACAAAAGCGGCGAAGACGTGGCGGTGAAGATCGATTACCGCACGGCGTATGTCAACAAGGTTGACGATGCCGAAACCGCGATCGGCAGCTTCGGACGCGGACTTCGTTTTATCAAACCGAACGCCGACAATCCGAACAAACCGATGCAAATCTGGTCGCAGGGCGAAACCGAATTTAACCGTTACTGGTTTCCGTCATACGATTCGCCGAACGATTTCCGAACTTCGGAACTTCGCGCAACGGTCGATAAAAAATACTTCGTCGTTTCAAACGGTAAGCTGATGTCGAAAAAAGAAAATTCGGACGGAACGGTCACGTTTTACTGGAAAATGGACGTTCCATACAGCAATTATCTGACCTCGATCGTCGTCGGCGAATATGCCGAGATCAAAAACGGCGAATATCAGGGCATTCCGGTTTACGCTTACGGTTACAAAAACGAACAGAAGGAAGTTGCCGCAACGACCAAAAACATCGTCGATATGGTCAAATTTTTCTCGGAAATCACGGGCGTGAAATACGCTTACCCGAAATATTCGCAAACGATGGTCGAAGATTTCGGCGGCGGTATGGAAAACATTTCCGCGACGACGCAGATCGAAGAAATGATCCACGACGAACGCGAATTGATCGATGAAGATTCAGACAGTTTGCAAGCGCACGAACTCGCGCATCAATGGTTCGGCGATTTCGTGACGACGCGCGATTGGGGACAAATCTGGCTCAACGAATCGTTCGCAACCTATTT
This sequence comes from Pyrinomonadaceae bacterium, assembly GCA_036833775.1. Lineage (GTDB taxonomy): Bacteria > Acidobacteriota > Blastocatellia > Pyrinomonadales > Pyrinomonadaceae > JAJQRF01. The sequence continues at coordinate 1,626 of DAITPE010000565.1, forward strand.
CGACGCGCTCTACCACGAAAAATCGAAAGGTCACGAAGATTTTCTATACACGAACGTCCGCGAAAATCAAAACGCATATTACGCGACTTGGGCGCAAGGAAACCGTCGTCCGATCGTCGTGAAAAACTACGAAAACAAGGACGCGCTTTTCGATAATTACGCGTATCCGCGCGGCGCGGCGGTCTTGCATATGCTCCGCAAACATCTCGGCGACGAGCTTTTCTTCAAATCGCTCAACCGCTATTTGACGCAAAACGCACATCAGCCCGTTTCGACCGAAGATTTACGCATCGCCATCGAAGAATCGACCGGACAGTCGATGGATTGGTTTTTCGATGAATGGCTTTACAAAATGGGACATCCCGTTTTCGAAGTCACGAAAAATTATGACGAAGCCGCGAAAAAACTGACTTTGACGGTCAAACAACACCAAAAAATCGACACCAAAAACGAATTTCCGCAGGTCGAATTCTTCCAAACTTACGTCGATGTCGAGATTGACAACCGCGTTGAAAGAGTCTGGATCAAACCGCAGGCGGAAAACGTTTTCACATTCGATTCGGCGGCAAAACCGCAACTTGTCAACTTCGATTACGAAGGAACTTTGATCAAAGAATTAAAATTCGACAAATCGACCGACGAACTTATTTATCAAGCCGCCAACGACAAAGACGTGCTCGGCAGACGCTGGGCGATGGCGGAACTTGCGAAAAAAGCGAAAGCGGGAACCGATAAAGAAAAGATCGTCGCGGCGTTTCTGAGTTCGACCGAAAAAGATTCGTTCTGGCGACTGCGCCGTGCGGCTTTGTCGGAAGTTGCGAACATTTATTCGCCCGATCCCGCGCCGGGACAGGAACGCCAAGCGGCGAAGATCGACGACGCGGCTTTGCAAGTAATTCTTCGCGCCGCAAAAGACAAAAACAATTTCGTTCGCGGCGATGCGCTCGAACTTCTCGGCGAAACGAAAGACGCGAAATATGACGAACTGTTTATTTCAAACTTAAACGATCAAAGTTACGAAATCATCGATCAATCGGCGTTGGCTTTGGGACGCACAAAAAGCGCGAAGGCGTTTGAAAATCTGTCGAAACTCGTCAACACCGAATCGTGGCGCGGTCGCATTCGCGCCGCCGGTTTGCGAGGTTTGGCGGAACTCGGCGACAAACGTGCGCTCGACACGGCGATCAAATATCTCAATGACAAAACGCAATCGCCTGCGGTCAAAAACGCCGCTTTACGTGCAATGATCTTGACCGGAAAAGGTGACGAAAGAGTTTATCCGTTACTTATCGAACGCTTCAAAAAAGCTCTCGAAGCAAACGATTTTCAAGGCGTTTTCGGCGGACTTCAAGCGTTTGTGCGGCTTGCCGACCCACGCGGACAAGAGGCTTTCGATCTGTTGAAGGCAAAATTCGGTAAAAATCCGCAATTTGCGGGCGCGATCAATTTTTACGAAGCGCAATTCAAAAAAGCGATCGGAAAATAATCGTTTTACCAAACAGAAAAAAAGCGGCGGATTTGATTTCTCAAATCTGCCGCTTTTTTGGCGTTGAAAAATGAAAATGGACTTTTGACCGAACCGTGAAATAAAATAAAAACGAAACTTCAAATAAATTCATTTTTCAAAATTGATGCAAAATACAATTCTGATCGTTCTCGCTCTGCTGCTGGCGATGTCTCTGCTTTATATGCTGAGTCAAAAACTGCGCGTTTCTTACCCGATATTTCTCGTTCTCGGCGGTCTGGCGATCGGATTTATTCCCGGGATTCCGCGCATCGCGCTCACGCCCGAACTCGTTTTTACGTTGTTCTTGCCGCCGCTTTTATACGAAGCCGCGTGGTTTACGTCCTGGTATGAGTTCTGGAAATGGAAACGCCCGATTTCATTGCTCGCCTTCGGTTTGGTGTTTTTTACGTCAACGGCGGTCGCCTTTGTTTCAAACGCTTTGATTCCGGGATTTACACTCGCGATGGGATTTTTGCTCGGCGGAATTATCTCGCCGCCCGACGCGGTCGCGGCGCAGTCGGTTTTGAAAGGTTTGAAAATTCCGAAGCGCATCACGACGATTTTAGAAGGCGAAAGTTTGGTCAACGACGCTTCGAGTTTGATCGTTTTTCGTTTCGCGCTGGCGGCGATCTTGACGGGACAATTCGTTTTCAAAACGG
>DAITPE010000566.1:0-3786 GCA_036833775.1 Pyrinomonadaceae bacterium
AAAAAACCTTCGTAGGTAAAAGTTTGCAGATCGTAATTAGGTTTGAGTTTATGCATCAGCGGAAGCGCGATGCGCCACGCCATCCAAAGCCTTTGGCGTTCGGTCAAATCCCAACGGCGGCGTAAAAATGATTCGACGACTTCGATCTCGCTTTCGTTCAAAAGCGTCACGTTTGCGTTGAAATCGGTGCGTTTCTGCACGCGCCGAAAAGCCGCATCGCTGATCGGATTTGAAAAAGTTTCGGCAAATGTCGGCGCTTCGTCGAGGCGTTCGCGGATGACGACTGTTCCTGCAAAAATATCGCCGATGCGCTGATCGCGGTTGTTCAAAAAGATGGAGATCAGCCCGACCGAATAAACCGGAATGCCGACACCCGGAAGCGAGTCGAAAATCCTCAAAAGATTTCGCGCAACCGCTTCCCAGATCGTGATCGGGCGACCGTCTTCACGAATCACACGCAGCTTCAAAAGCCGTTTGCCCGGAGTTTGCCCGTTCCAGAGCCATTCAAAAACGACAAAATACGCCGCAAACACGAAAAAAACGACCAGAATCATAATCGCGATCGTCCATTTCGGCATTTCGGCTAAAAGCTTTGAAGGCGATTCGTCACCTGCCGAAAGATCGACTCCGGTCAGGCTGATAAACGCCCAAATAATAATAATTATCGAAAGATATTGAATGAAATGATCGATCGCAACCGCCAGAAAACGATTGCCGATCGAAGCGAGCGCAAACGCCAGCGGCACACGTTCGGGCGTTTCGATGATCAGAGTTTCTTCGGTTTCGATGATCGGCTGAGACATTGCAGTTTATTTTCTAATGTTTAATTATTCGACCAAACACATTATCGTTGAAACGAAACGATTTTGTAAAACGATTTGTCTGCTTGTCATCGAGATTGACGTTTTCTATACTAAAAAGCAAGCAATTTTGCTTGTTCGGAGACAAAAGTTTTGCAGCCAAAAATTCATCAAGGACAATTAACGGCAAAAGGTTTTCGGTTTGCGATCGTAGTTTCGCGCTGGAACGATTTTTTGACGTCGAAATTGGTCGAAGGTGCGCTCGATGCGCTCGAAAGATTGGGCGCGGACGATGATTCAGTCGAAATATTTAAAGTTCCGGGTTCGTTCGAGCTTCCGTTAACCGCGCTGAAAGCCGCGCAAAGCGGAAAATTCGACGCGGTGATCGGCATCGGAACGGTAATTCGCGGCGAAACTCCGCATTTCGATTACGTCGCGGGCGAAGCGGCGAAAGGTTTGGCAACGGCTTCGATGCAGACGGGCGTTCCCGTTCTGTTCGGTGTTGTCACGACCGATACGCTCGAACAAGCGATCAACCGAACAGGCGTAAAAGCCGGAAACAAAGGCTTTGAAGCCGCAATGTCGGCGGTTGAAATTGTAAATTTATATAAGGAAATGGGCGGCGGAAAAAACGAACCGAAAGTTAAGGAAAAAGTTTTCCCGCACGTCGTTTGATAAGCAGTAAAAAGGTTTTATGGGAACACGGCGTAAAGCGCGCGAATGCGCTTTGCAGATGTTATTTGCAGCAGATGTTGCCAAGACGCAGACACGCGTTTTGACGGCTAATTATTGGAATGAACTCGGCGAAGAAGAGATTGACGAGAAAACGCAGGAATTCTGCAATAATCTCGTCATCGGAACACTCCGCGAGCTTGATAATATTGACGAAAAAATTCGTAAACGCGCCGAACATTGGCGCATCGAACGAATGGCGATCGTTGACCGAAACGTGCTTCGCCTTGCGGTTTTCGAGTTTCTTTACGAAGATACGCCGCACACGGTCGTCATCAACGAAGCTCTCGAAATCGCCCGACGTTTTTCGACATTTGAAGCGACGCAATTTATTAACGGAATTCTCGACGCGATCAAACACGATCTCGAAAAGAACGGAAAAAAGTCTGACGGCAACGGAAAATCGCACGCATCTTCGCTTTAAAAATTTTCCGTCAATGGAAAAATGAACGATCTGCAAAAAGATTTTATCCGCCAAACCGTTGCCGAACTTGAAGTAATTTCCCAAAAAGTTCAAAACTCCAGCCCGAATCCCGAATTTTTACAGGAAATCTATCGCAAACTGCATTCCATCAAAGGAACTGCACAGGTTTTTGCGCTTCAAAATGCCGCAAATCTCGCGCACAAGCTCGAAGATTTTGCCGCAGCGGATAATTTTCAAGACGTTTTTCCCGAAGGTTTACAATTCTTAAAGCAAACGCTCGAAAACGAAAACTTTCAGATTCCCGAATCTTTCAGCCGAAAAATCAAGCTCGTTCATTCTGAAAAAAACGGCTCAATTTCAAATTTGTTTGAGCAAATTCCGCACGAATTTACCGCGCAGCTTTCCGAAAGCGAACTGGCAAAACTGAATTCTTTATTAGAAAAACACAAAGAAATTTACATTTTCGAGATCGGTTTCGATCCAACGGAATTTCTGCAAGGCTTTAAAGGTTTTCGGCAAAATCTCGAAAAAAAAGGCGAAATTATCGCTTCGCTTCCCTGCCCGAAATTCTCCGCCGAAAGCAAGATCGGCTTTCAGATAATCTTTTCAGCAAGCGAAAATATTGACGAAATAATCGATTCTGCGCCTACGGAAATCGTTTTTCAAACTAAAGATAAAAGCGCAAAAAATCTCGACAAAATTATCCGAAAAATCTTTTCACACGGAAAAACATTAGCCGAAAAACTCGGCAAAAACATCGAATTCAATTTCAAATTCAATGATGAGCTTTTTGAATTAGACGATCCGAAAACCGTTTTTGAAATTTTGCTTCATCTCGTCCGCAACGCCGTCGATCACGGCATCAAAGAAAAAGGAAAGTTTGAAATTTCCATCGAAAAAACTGAAAATGATTTGGTTTTACACGTTGCCGACGACGGAAAAGGTTTGGATTTTGAAAAGATTCGCGCCAAAGCGTTTGAGAAAAAACTGATTTCGGCAAGCGGAAATTTGTCTGAAAATGAAATTTCAAATCTGATATTTCTGCCCGAATTTTCGACCGCCGAAACCGTTTCCGAAATTTCCGGTCGCGGAATCGGACTCGATGCCGTAAAAAATCTGGTCGAAAACGCAAACGGCAAGATCAGCGTCAAAAGCGAAAACGGCAAAGGCGTGAGTTTTGAAATAATTTTGCCGCAAACTTTATGAAACAACGATTTACACGAGCTTTCACAAATTTATTTTTACCGAAATTCGGTTTGCTCGCGTGCGTTTGTTTGTTGTTTTGCAGTTCGGTTTACGCGCAGGATTTGCCTGACAAAATTCGCGGCTACAAAGTTTACAAAGCCGACATTGCTGTTAAAAATTCTGCCGAAAAAACTGAAAAGAAAAACGATTTCGAGGCTTTCGTTAAAATCAACGAACCCGTTTTATCCGACGTTTCGCTGACCGGAATCACGTTTGAACTTTCCGCCGAGATTGAATCGATCGAACAAAGCGGAAACATCGATTTTCTATCGTTTCAAGATTTTCGCGTCAACGGTTTGGCGGTCGAGGTCGAAGAATACAAAAATCCGTTTTCCTTCAAAAAGAACGAAAAAATAATCTTGCCGAAACCGGCGCGGATTTTTTTATCAACGCCGCAAACTCTGCGCGGAGTTTACAAAGAAGTAAAAGATTCAAAAGAAGATTGGCTCGTCACGGGCAAAGTTTTCGTTTTCGGCAAATTCAAAAAGTTCGGCTTTTCATTCAAACGCGTCATTCCAATTGAAATCAATCTCAAAATTAAAAATCCGCTAAAAAGTTAGAAAATAATAGCCGCAAAAAGGCGCA
>DAITPE010000567.1:0-3763 GCA_036833775.1 Pyrinomonadaceae bacterium
TCGCTTTGGTCACGGCTTCGAAACCGCCTTCTTCGTTGCGCGAGATTTTATTTTGCGCGTAAAGACCTTCCAAAACGAATTCGCACGCCGACACGAGTTTTGCTTTTTGATCGCGTCCGAATTCGAGCGGAACTAGCGTTGATTCGATCAATTCGGGAACGCTTTCGAGCAGCATCACGCATTCTTCCGCCGAAGCCGTTTCGGATAAAAGAATTTTGTTTCCCGCGTCAAACCAATTAATCGTCGGCGCAAAATCGATTCCCAAAAAGAAACCTTCAAAGATCACGCCGCAAGCGCGTTTGATCAAATCTTTCGCCAGACGAGTCGCGCCGATCTGTTCGCCTTCGTATTCAAGCTCCATTTTGCCCGTCATCGACGGGAGCGCGGCGTAAATGTCCGAAATTCGCGGAATAATTTCGGGTTCGTCTGTTAAAAGAGCGCGTCTTTCAGCGTTTGAAATCGCACTTTCCAAAGCCGTGATCGGAAATCTCTGCGAAACGCCCGAACGTTTGTCAATGCGCTGATCGTCACGCGCTTCAAATGCAATCTGCTCGATCGTTTCGGCGATAAAATCGGGAATTTCAACGCTAAAACCTTCAAAATCAGCACGATTTATCCAAGCTTCCTGTTTCGTGATCGAAGTTCCCAAACCAATATCTTTCGGATAATGCGTCTGAATTTCTGCGCCGATGCGGTCTTTGAGCGGCGTGATAATTTTTCCGCGCGCCGTGTAATCTTCAGGATTTGCCGAAAAAACAAGCATCACATCGAGCGGCAAACGAACCGGATAACCTTTAATCTGCACGTCGCCTTCCTGCATAATGTTGAAAAGTCCGACCTGAATTTTTCCGGCGAGATCGGGCAATTCGTTGATTGCAAAAATCCCGCGATTTGCGCGCGGCAGTAGTCCGAAATGAATCGTCAATTCGTCCGACAAAAGATGTCCGCCTTTTGCGGCTTTGATCGGATCGACATCGCCGATAATGTCCGCGATCGTCACGTCGGGCGTGGCAAGTTTTTCGACAAAACGATTTTCGCGTTTTACCCAATCGATCTTCGTTTCGTCGCCGTGAAAATCGACTTGATGACGACCGAAAGCCGAAAGCGGCTGAAACGGATTGTCGTTTATTTCCGAACCTGCGATGATCGGCATTTCTTCGTCGAGAAGTTCCGTTAATTGTCTGATAATTCTACTTTTAGCCTGTCCACGCGTTCCCAGAAGAATGAGATTGTGTTTCGATAAAACCGCATTTATCAATTGAGGAATAACTGATTCTTCGTAACCCAAAACGCCTTCAAAAAGTTTTTCGCCCGCTTTTAATTTTTTGATAAGATTCGCCCGCATTTCGTCCTTTACCGAACGCGTTTGATAGCCGCTTGCCTTAAGTTCGCCTAATGTTTTTGCTTTTTCCATAAAAATACTGCTTTTTTTCCTGTATTTTTATTTTCGCTTATTGAAACGATAATTGAAAGCAATAAACGGAAAGAGTTCTAAAAGATTTTTATTATCCACAGATAAACACAGATAGACACAGATTTTGCCGATTAATTACAAATTGCACAGCTAATATTTGAATCATTATCTGCAAAATTATCCTTTTCATCTGTGTTTATCTGTGAATAATTTTTCTTCGCTTAACCTTCTAAAGTTTTGATTCTAAAAAATGTTCGAGATATTCGAGCGTCTTTTCGGTCGCGCCGCGATTTTTGTTCATTACGTCGAGCGCATTTTCGCCCAAATTTCGGCGTAATTCGTCGCTTTTGAGAATTTTTGAAAACTCTTCGGCGAGTTTGTCGGGAATTTCGTTTTCTTCTAATTTCGGAAGCTGAACGAGCGCGTTTTTTTCGAGAAATTCTTTCACGACCGCCGCAAAATTCATTGTATAAAATCCTGTAATTACAGGTTTGCCGTTCAATGCAGGCTCTAAAACACTTTGCCCGCCGTGCGGAATCAAGCTTCCGCCGACGAAAACGAGTTCGGCAATCGGATAAACAGCACGAAGCTCGCCGATCGAATCGAGTAGAATAATTTCCGCAGTTTTATCGCTTTCGGATTCTTTTTGAGAACGCCGAACGAATTCAAAACCTGTTTCTTTAATTAAATTTGCGACTTCATCGAATCTTTCGGGATGACGCGGAACGAGCATTAAACGCGGCAGTTTTTCATTGGAATTTTTGAAGATTTTCTTAAATGCTTCCAAAATCCATTTCTCTTCCGGCGCGTGTGTACTTGCGGCAACAATCAAAGGTGCATCTTGGAAAAAAGCAAATCTTTCGCGGAAAACTTCGGTCAATTCGCTTTTTTCCGACGTTTGATCGAATTTGATATTTCCCGTCACTTTTACTTTCGACGGGCGAATTCCGAGCTGTAAAATCCGTTTCGCATCAGCTTGATTTTGCATCAAAGCGAGATCGACGCGGCGCAAAACTCTTTCGATAAAACTCTTTATTTTCGAATAATTTCTAACGGATTTTTCGGAAAGTCTGCCGTTCACGAGCGCGATAAATGCGCCGCTTTTGTTTGCTTCGCGGATGAAATTAAACCAGAGTTCGGTTTCCATTATCAAAACCGCTTTCGGCTGAAAATGTTTGAGCGCACGATTGACCGTAAATTTCCAGTCGAACGGAAAATAAAAAATTGTTTCAGCCGTATTTTTGAAAATATTTTGCGCGAGTTCCTGACCTGTTTTGGTCGTCGTGGAAATGATAATACTAAATGCAGGAAAGCGTTTTTTCAGTTCTTCGACGAGAGGTTTTGCCGCGTTCGTTTCGCCGACCGAAACGCAGTGAATCCACAAAACAGGCTTTTCGTTTTGCGTAAATTCTGGCAAATAACCCATTCTTTGCCAAAATCCGGCGGCATATTTCGCCCTTTTCAGCAAAAAAATCGGCAACATTAAAATGAAGCCGACGGTTAGAAGAAAACTGTAAATTTGAAACATAAAAGTCTTGGAAGTCTGGAAAGTCTTGGAAAGTCTGGAAAGTCAAAAGATTTCTTTCTTCCAAGACTTTCCAGACTTCCTAAACTTCCAAGACTTACTTCACTCTTTCCATATAACGCGCTTCGGCAGGATTTACTTTGATCTTTTCGCCTTCGACGATGAACGGCGGAACATATAAAGTAACGCCGTTTTCGAGCGTTGCGGGTTTGTTCGAATTTGAAGCGGTCGCGCCTTTCATCACGGGCTCGGTCGTCACAACGGTCAATTCCATCGAACTCGGAAGCGAAACGCCGATCGGCGTGCCGTCGTAAAATTCGACTTCGATCTTCAAGCCCGGCATCAGCCATTGCGCCGCGTCGCCGAGTTCGTCTTCGGTCAATGAAACCTGTTCATAATTTTCCGTGTTCATAAAATGATGATGCGAACCGTCGGAATAAAGATATTCCATCGCGTGCTGTTCCAAAACGACTCGGTCGAGCGAATCTGCCGAGCGAAAACGGTGTTCAAACGAGTTTCCGGTCAAAAGATTACGCAGGCGCGTCTGCACCATCGCGCGAAGGTTTCCCGGCGTGTGATGACGAAATTCCATCACTTTGCACGGCGTTCCTTCGAATAAAATTACCATTCCTTTTCTGATGTCGTTAGCTTGAAGTGCCATAAATTCTTGTTAAATCTCCGTATGTTATAAAATTTTCGATATTTGCAAAAGAGTTAGTTTAATTTTTATAAGGCGATTTTGTCTAGTCGGAAGCGTTTGCGAAAAGAAAAACCGCCGACAAATTCGACGGTTTTCAAACTGAAGTTTGAACTCTGAACTTTTA
>DAITPE010000568.1:0-3747 GCA_036833775.1 Pyrinomonadaceae bacterium
CGCTGCCGCCGAGCGTGGCGTCGGCGACAAATGCTGCCGGGATGTTCGTATAGTTTCCCGTATTTCCGACGCGGTACTGCAAAGCGACCGCCTGGATCGCATCGTCTGCCGAGCCGTCGAGATCGCGCACGTTATACGCAACGTTGACGGCGGTCGTGCCCGACGTGTTCAGATTGATGACGATATGCGGTGCGTCCGCGGTGCCGGAACCGTTCAGTGCGACCGACGGATTCGGCAAAGTATCGAATTCCGCGACGCCGCCCGACAAAAAGGTGTTCGGATCGGTCTGGTTCGCCCAGACATTGACCGGTGTCGATGAACCGTCGATCAGAATGGTCTGCGGATCGACTCCGGTCGCCGCCGTCAGATTATCGCCGCGGTAGCCGATAATGCCGGGAACTCCCGACCAGTCGTCGGCGACGGTGATCAAATTGGTGTTCGTCCAAGCCTGCGCGAATGGAACCGATTGCGCCGTCGTATCGGCAGAAACTTCACCGACCAGCATGTCGGTGTGAAAAAACGGGAACAAAGTTAAAAAAAGTGCAAAAACGGTCACCATTGCCGCAACGCCGCGCACCGCACCAAGCTTTTGCGATAAGCTTTTTGAATTACTGATATGCATAAACCTCTCAAAATAACGGTTAAAGAAATATTGCCGGAAAAAATCCTTACAAAACTCCGGACGGCTGTTAAAGCTGGATCGAAACGAAACGAAATTTATTTGTGTTTTACACCGCTACAGCCAAAGAAGGAGTTGTCATCGGAAACGCTAATGATAACAAAGGAAGCTGAAAAAGGCGAACGATTCACGGCTTGCGGCAACATAAAGTTCATAATTTATTTGACATTACCGCGTTCGTAACGCATAAATAGAACCATTTCCAGATGAAGTCTGCGATCTGCCGTAATTTTGCGAAAAACATTCTTTTGCCGCTTCTTATATTCGCGGCGGCATTCTCCGCTCTGGCGGCGGACGAAGTAAAACCTCTAAGCATTATCGAAGGCGGCAATTCCCAGTTGAATCTTCGCGTGAAAATATATTCAGGCAATGAGGATGAAACTTTTGAAGAAAGCAGAATCGGCAAATTCTACGTGCTCGACCGTGATCCGTTAATGATACTGAAAGATGCGGGGTTCGAACTTTCCGAAGAAGGCGGCGACATAACCGCTCGAAACGCTTCAGACAGTTTTTTTGATTCAACAAACAAAGCGGACGATATCCAATACGAAGAAGAGTTGCTCGAAGCGGCAGTGCGGCTCTTTATCTCGCTCGATGATAAAGAAATTTATCTTTCTCCGGAACTCTCCGCCGCAGGCGAATTTTGGAAGGACATCGAACCAGCGGAAACCGACGAAGAAGAAACGGCGCTGCTCGGAATGCTGCTCTTACCCAAACTGAAAAAGCATATGGCTGCAAGTTTTGCGTTGAGCGAGCAAAATTCTCCCAACGGCATTAAATTACCTTTCAGGCACGGAGAGTTCTACCTATTCGGTTACGCCAAGCATCAGGATGAAATTATTGTCTGGAATCTGCCGATAAAGATCGGTGCGTCTCCGCAGATCGTCGATCTCGATCAATATAATTCTGCGGCACTTTTTTCGTTTTGAAAATTCGCTAATTGCTGTTACTAGAAAATGTATACGTTTACCAGAAAAACATTTGTCTACTTCGTAGATCAAATTAGTAAAGTCGGGAGTTATTGATTGAAATGTTTTTTCGGTCTTTTGACGGTCTCAAGTTAGTAAAGGAAACTCGACTTTCTTAATCAGTAAGTTGATTTTTTTGTTCGTAATAATTTCGTAATAATAATGATTACTCCGAACGCGCAATAGAAATCGGTATGAGGCGTTTTGAGTCGAACAGCGTTGATGGAGATGAAAGCGACATCACGTCAAGATCAAGCAAATTTTGATTATAGGACCGACAAATCCAAGCCGCAATCTTGATGCGCACGAGAAATGTGTTTTTATCTGAAACTTGCGTGATTTGATATTCATTAATGATTCGCAATCCGCTGAGGATTCTAAAACTGTTTTCACCGTTGCGGTGTATGTATTCAGCCCTGACCTTACCGTTTGTCGAACTAAGTCTTTCCAGCCAAGTCGATATTTGTTCGAGGTTTTCGACATCTACCTGAAACTCTAATGTCTCCCACAATGCCGCGCCGGGATATTCTTTATTAATATCGTCGATGAAATGATAAAAAACTTCGCGGTCTTCCTTTGTCGAATATAGACCGATTTCTATTGCGCTAAGATGAAGATGAATTTGAAAGTTCGTCTCCTCATCGGAATCCCGTACGACGAGGACGGTTTGTTCGCTTTGCTCAAAACTGGACAAAGGACAGTCGGCAAAAAACATCTGAAAAAGGCAATTGTAAAATTCTTTCAAATCAACTTTTCCCTTTTCAATTAAAAAACTTTCGAATGATGTTAAATCTGTAGTTGCGTAGGTTGCGTCGGTCATACTTTTCAAAATTTACAAAATTGTTTCTCTAAAAATCGTTTTAAGTTTTATGCAAAATATTCTAAAAATCAGTCCCTATTTAATTTGACGTTTTAATGATTAAGTCTTTCTCTTTATCAAATGTACAACGCAGATGAGAGTAACGACCGTGCCAATAAATCGGATAGTCGAGGTAAAGCGGCACAGCCTTACGACCACCACTTTAGCAATCGGCTTGCCTTAAATCGCATTCAAGCCAATTGCAATAACAGTTGCTACCTACTAAATGTTGCGTTTATAAAATGTTCCATCTTTAAAGTTAAATCATTCGATAAATTGTCATTATTTTACTTTTTTAATTCTTTTTATTTATCGATATTTTTGGCGAAGCACTTTTCCTAACATATAGGTTGGCAGATTTATCATCAAAGTTTTCTTAAATATTTATAGATGTCATTTCCGTAAAACCAAGAATTTCGTTTAGTTTTTTTGTTGTCCCTGCTTGCTCTTGTGAAAGCCCGAAAGAACATGACTCCAATAAACAGAAAAATTATTCAGCACAAACCTTTGAAGATATTTTGGGACATTTTTGATCTGCTGTTATAATCAAGCGCAAATGAAACTCAACGAGGTCAATCAATTTTGATTCACCTTGCCGCAAGTTATCGGATATTTCTTTCGGCGATTTTCCTAACTCAAAACACCCTAGATACGATTGTATCTACAATCAATCGATATGCCAACTCTCAAATAAATATTTCGGTTTCATTGGGAGGGTATTCTCGATGAAAACCGATTCTTCAGTTCATCCGCAAAGATTATCTGAGAAGTTAAAATCAATAAGAGTAAATTTGAATCTCTCCCAAAACGAAATTCTTGAGCGATTGAATTTTAAAGATAAATTATTTCGCAGTAATATTTCGCAATACGAAAGAGGCGAGCGAGTTCCTGGTTTACTTGTGTTACTTGCATATGCTCGGATTGCCAAGATCAGTGTTGAAATATTGATTGATGACGAATTGGATTTGCCTTAAACCGCGTAAGCTTTATCAAACTTATAAGCGGTTTCGAAAGGAACAGAACATTAGCAGCACATTTTTTAACTATAAAGTTGCCGTAATTGCTTTATTTTCTTACATTTAGCTAGTAGCTTTTAATAGCTATGCAAATATGAAACAGGGTTAAGTCATTTATATTATGTGATTTACAGAATATTTTGAGTAGATGTTTTTGAAAAAAGAATATTTTATATTATATTATTTTTTTTATTTTGAAGGAATAAATGAAGGAATAAATATTGA
>DAITPE010000569.1:0-3721 GCA_036833775.1 Pyrinomonadaceae bacterium
ATGGCTTATGAACGGCGTTACAATGAGATCATCGACCGGATGATCGCCGACGAACGGCGCGAAACGATGGCTTTGCAAAAGGTTATTTTCCCGACTGTCGCGCTGTTTATGTCAACGCTTTTCGTGGCAATTTTCCGCCCGACGTTTTTTACGAATTCGGCAATTATCGGAAAAATCATCTTCGTTTCGCTTTTCATCGTCGGTTTAATTCATCTTTTCCGCCGTCTGCGCGAAGGTTTCGAGCGTTACACATACCAAGACGACATCATTCACGATTCGATTTTGGACGGAAACGAACCCGTCGAAAAACCGTATTCAAGAGCCGTCGCAATTTCTTTTCTGGTTGCCGGAACTATAATTTGTTTGGGAATCGGGCTTTTGATCGGAAATTATTTCGATTTCGCCATTGCCAAAACCATTCCATCGATATTTTCGCCGACCTTAAAACCCGAATTCGTTTTCTATCCGCCGATCATCGTTTTATTTGTCGATATGATGCATTCGGTTGCCGCGAAATTTGAATAACAAAACAGTGCGCTTGACAAATCTTTTTATGAAATTTATACTCTAAAATTTCTCTGAATGAGAAAGTTTTCACTAAAGTAGATAAGAAGAAGAACATTTTTTGAGGAATTTTAATGGCAAATCATAAATCAGCCGAGAAACGCATTAGACAGACCGAAAAACGGACCGCAGTAAACAGAAGCAACCGCAGTCAGCTTCGCACGCAGATTAAAAAATTGCGCGCGGCTTTGGCACATAACGACAAAGAACAAAGCAACGAACTGCTGAATCCGACGATCTCGGTCATTGACAAAGCTGTCAGCAAAGGAATTATTCATAAAAATACCGCCGCTCGTTATAAATCGCGTTTGACGAAGCACGTCGGTAATTTGGCATAAACAAGTTTTCATCTCATACTTCATAGTTTTTCTCCTTTGATTAGAGCGGAAGCAAACCTTAAGCAAGTTTGCTTCCTTTTTTTATTTTAAACGCGATAATTTGCTACAATTCAAACTGAATCGTTTCACGGAGAAAATAAATTGCAAACAGATAGAAATTATCGTTATTACGATCTGATAATGGCGGCTTTCGTTGCCGTTTTGCTTTGTTCCAATTTGATCGGCGTGCAGAAAGTTTCGTCCGTTCAGCTTCCCTTTTACGGCGAATATATTTACGGCGCAGGCGTGCTTTTTTTCCCGATCAGCTATCTTTTCGGCGATATTTTAACAGAAGTTTACGGTTATGCGCGTTCGCGAAAAGTGATCTGGGCTGGTTTCGGTGTGTTGATCTTTGCATCGCTGATGTCGTTTGTCGTCACATTTTTGCCGCTTCCCGTCAATGTTTCGCCCGAAACTTTGGCTTCAAATGTCGAAAAACAAAGAGCGATCGAAATGATCTTCGGTCAAACTCCGCGCATCGTTCTTGCTTCGCTTACGGCTTTTTGGCTCGGTGAATTCGTCAATTCGTTTGTTTTGGCGAAAATGAAATTGATTACATCGGGAAAATTTTTGTGGATTCGTACGATCGGTTCGACGATTATGGGCGAAATCGCCGATTCACTCGTTTTTTATCCGATCGCTTTTTACGGAATTTGGACAAATCAACAGCTTGTCAGCGTGATGATCGGTAATTATTTCATCAAAGTTTTGTGGGAAGTTTTGGCAACTCCGATCACATATTTAGTCGTCGGATTTCTAAAAAAAGCCGAACACGAAGATTATTTCGACCGCGACACGGATTTCAATCCTTTCAGTTTGGAAACGTAGTAAATTAAATGAAAATCCAACTCAAAACTCCGATTATCGAACTTCATCAATACGAGATCGCCAATCTTTCACAGGCGATGTCGCGCAAATTGGCGACGGCGGTTGCCAATTTTTCATTCAAGACGGATTTGACGGACGTAACGGTCGAAGATTTGCTCAATTATTTTCCGATGCGTTATGAAGACCGCTCGAATTTTATTCAGATCGACGGACTTTACGACGGCTTGGAAGCTTCGGTCGAACTTTACGCGAGAGTTTCCGGCGGATTCAAAGTCGGCAAAAATCGCGGTCCGAAAGCACCGCCGCTTTTTATCTTCGAAATCACCGGCGGCGATGCCGAACGAACTCGCAAACCCGTCGTTGTTTGGTGGTTTATTTCCGGCAAAGCGGCTTACAACATCGTCAATTACTGGCAGAAAAAATTCGAGCGCGGAACTCGTTTTGTTGCTTACGGAAAATGGGAATGGGACGCGCGAAAAAACACTTACGCGCTTCGCATCAACAAACCCGACGAACTCGAAATTTTGCCCGAAACCGTAAATTACGACGAATACGGACTTTTGAAAAATCAACCGAAAGACGTTGATCTGACAAACGATTCCGAAGATTTCGACGACGAAGATTTAGACCCGCGACTTGCGACGATCCACGTCGGCAGACACGTTCCCGTTTATCGAAAACTCGGACAATTTCAAACGAAAAGATTGCGCGAAATAATGTTTTCGGTGCTCGATAATTTGGATTTGAAATCAGTTTCCGACAAACTTCCGGCTGATTTGATCCAGCGTCAAAAATTGATCTCGCGTTTTCAAGCCGTCAAAGAAATTCATTTTCCGCCCGAAAATTCGCAGATTTCGGATTACGAAAGAGCGCGCAGCAACGCTCATCAACGCCTGATTTTTGAAGAATTTTTCTGGGTTTCGTTTGCGCTGCAATTAAAACGCGGCGAACGAACGCAGGAACCGAAAGGAACCGTAATCGAAATTTCGCCGACGACTTTCGACCGCATCGAAAAACTTCTGCCGTTTACGCTGACAGGCGCACAGCAACGAGTAATTGACCGAATTTTCGATGATTTGCAGTCAGACGCGCCGATGAATCGCTTAGTTCAAGGCGATGTCGGAAGCGGAAAAACGATCGTTGCGTTTCTCGCAATGTTTGCGGCGATGGAAAACGGTTATCAAACTGCTTTGATGGCTCCGACCGAGATTTTGGCGGAACAACACGCCCGAAACGCCAAGAAAATCTTTGCGAATTCGCCGTATCGCGTTGATTTAATTACCGGAAGTTTACGCGCCGCCGAAAAAAGAAAGGTTCAAGCCGACATTGCCAAAGGCGAAATTCACGCTGTCATCGGCACACACGCGATTATTCAGGAAGCCGTCGAATTTGAAAGATTGGGCTTGGCTGTCGTTGACGAACAACATCGTTTCGGTGTTTTACAACGCGCCGAACTTCGCGCTCGCGGTTACAATCCTGACATTCTCGTAATGACCGCAACGCCGATTCCGCGTTCACTCGCAATGACAGTTTACGGCGATCTCGACGTTTCCGTGATCGACGAACTTCCGCCGGGAAGAACGCCGATCAAAACCGTCGTGGTCGGCGAAGACAAACGCGACGGCGTTTACAAAGGAATCGAACGCGAAATAAATCTCGGACGGCAAGTTTACATCGTTTATCCGCTCATCGAAGAATCCGAAAAGATGGATTTGAAGGCGGCAACGAAAATGTATGAAGAACTTTGCGAAAAGGTTTTTCCGAACTACAAGATCGGACTTCTTCACGGAAAAATGAAGCCTGCCGAAAAAGAAGCGATCATGCAGGATTTTATTGCAAATAAAACCCAAATTCTCGTTTCGACAACCGTGATCGAAGTCGGTGTTGACGTGCCGAACGCGAGTTTGATGATTATCGAACACGCCGAACGCTTCGGACTTTCTCAACTTCAT
>DAITPE010000570.1:0-3718 GCA_036833775.1 Pyrinomonadaceae bacterium
GGCGACTTCGGCGGTTGGTCCCGGATTTTTGACGCAAACGACCGTTTTTACGAAACAATTGCTGGCAAGTTTCGGTTTTGTTATATTACTTTCGATAATTCTTGATATTTTCGCGCAATTAAATATTTGGCGCGTTTTGACCGTCAGCGGCAAGCGCGGACAAGATGCGTCGAACGAAACTTTATACGGAAGCGGTTATTTTCTCGCCGCGCTGATCGCTTTCGGCGGTTTGATCTTTAACATCGGCAACATCGGCGGCTGTGCGCTCGGATTGAATGTTTTATTTAACATTCCGCTTTTTTACGGCGCGATTTTCAGCGCAGTAATTGCGATTGCAATTTTTCTTTTCAAGGAAGCCGGAAAAGCCATCGATATTTTCGTCAAAATTCTCGGCGCGGTGATGATTTTGCTGATAATTTACGTCGTTTTCGCTTCGCATCCGCCGTTCGGCGAAGTCATCGTCCGCACGTTTTTGCCCGAACAAATCGATCCGAAAGCGATTGTAACTTTGGTCGGCGGAACTGTTGGCGGTTATATCACTTTTGCCGGTGCGCATCGCCTTATCGACGCGGGAATTACGGGCGAAGAATCGCTTTCGGAAGTAAATCGGTCGGCTGTAACGGGAATAATTTTGACGGCGATCATTCGTTTTCTTCTTTTTCTCGCTTCGCTCGGCGTGATTTTGACGGGTTTCGCGATCGACGATAAAAATCCGGCGGCTTCGGTTTTTCAAGGCGCGGCGGGAAATATCGGCTACAAGATTTTCGGCGTCGTGATCTGGGCGGCGGCGATCACATCGGTCATCGGCGCGGCTTACACTTCGGTTTCGTTTCTCAAAACCTTTCACGCCAAACTCGAATCGAACACGAATATCGTTACGATTATTTTTATCGTTTTTTCGACGCTTATTTTTATCTTATTTTCAAATCCCGCCAAACTTCTCGTTTGGGCTGGCACAATCAACGGTTTTATTCTTCCGTTCGGACTCAGTTTGATTCTTTTGGCGGCGCGAAATAAATCGCTCGTCAAAGAATATAAACATCCGCTGTGGCTCGAAATTTCGGGCTGGCTCGTAGTTTTGATAATGTTCGGTTTTTCTTTACAAACTTTTTACAATAATCTGCCGTAAATGCTCAAACTTTTAGGTAAAACTTTGCATCATAGAAACAGTTTCAACTTTTTCGAGGAATTAATTTATGAAAACTGTTTCGGCTGTGACTTTGTTTTTACTTTGTTTCGTTTCGATAATTTCGGCGCAATCGGGGAGAAAAATAAAAGCCGAGCCGCCGCCCGTCGCAAAAACCGTCGAAGAAAAAGGCGATTATTCCGAATCGATTCCGAGCAAACGAATCAAACCGAAATACGAGCCGCGTTTTAAGAACGTGAATGTTTCAAAGGACGAACAAGCCAAAACGCAAACGATCGAAACAAAGACCGAAGGCGAAGACGAAGTTGTTAAGATCGAAACACAGATCGTGACGATTCCGGTTTCGGTTTTCGACCGCAACGGTTTGTATATTCCAAATTTGCGGCGCAACGATTTTAAGATTTACGAAGACGGAAAGGAACAGGAAATCGCGTATTTCGGCACGACCGACAAACCTTTTACGGTTGTTTTATTGATCGATACGAGTCCTTCGACGCAGTATAAAATTGAAGAAATTCAAACGGCGGCGAAGGCTTTCGTCAATCAACTCGAACCGCAGGACAGCGTGATCGTGATCGAATTTGACGGAAACGTTCACGTTTTAAGCGAAGTCACGAAAGACCGTCAGCAGATTTTCAAAGCGATCGACAAGGCGGATTTCGGCGAAGGAACTTCGCTTTACGATGCAGTCAGTTTTTCTTTGAACAAACGTCTGAATCAGATCGAAGGCAGAAAAGCGATCGTTTTGTTTACCGACGGCGTTGATACGGCATCGCACAAAGCCGATTACGACAGCACGATCCGCGATGCCGAAGAAGCCGACACGCTGATCTTTCCGATCTATTACAACACTTTTTTTCAAAATCAAACGAGCGGCGGCGTGATGTCTTCGCCGTTTCCTTTTCCGCAACAACGACAGCCGCAAATGCGCGGAACACGTCCGCAGGATTACGCGCTCGGCAAAAAATATCTGGATGAGCTATCGGAAAGCACCGGCGGCAGAGTTTTTCGTCCCGAAGCGACGGCAGGCGGTTTGACAGCGGCATTTGAAGGAATCGCTGAAGAGCTTCGCCGTCAATACAACATCGGCTATTATCCGACCGAAG
Source organism: Pyrinomonadaceae bacterium (assembly GCA_036833775.1). Lineage (GTDB taxonomy): Bacteria > Acidobacteriota > Blastocatellia > Pyrinomonadales > Pyrinomonadaceae > JAJQRF01. The sequence goes on from DAITPE010000570.1 coordinate 2,254, forward strand.
AAGGCAAAGCCGGACAGCGCAAAAACATAAAAGTCCGCGTCAATCGTCCCAATTTAGTCATTCGTGCGAGAGACAGCTACATCGTCGGTTCGGAAACAAAACCGAGTTAATTTTCTGCGTCTGCGCCAGCATCCGCCCACCGTGACGCGTAAAAGCCATCTGCCGTGTAAAAACCTGTCTGACGCGTAAAAAGCTGTCAGGGCTGGTAAAACCTGTCAGAGCCGAATTTTTTCTATCAGAGTTGTGAAAAACCTGTCAGAACTATAATTAAACTGCCTGTTAAATTATACTCTCAATTTACAAGGTTATTTCCAAAACTTTAACATTCTCAAGTAGAAATACTTGTAGAAAATCGAAATAATTATTCAAAATAGAATTCCAATATTTTCAAAGATAGAATATTTTTCTGGACTTACATAAATAGTGCGTTTAGAATAAACCAACGAATTACGGTTTAATTTTTACAAAATTTGATTCAATTTTATGAAGTTTTCAATTCAAAGAATATTTCTGAGCCTTGCGTTACTTTTCACTGTCTCGACATTAACTATTGCTCAGGAAAACGAAGATCAGAACAAACATTTAAAAACCGGTTTCGCATTTTTCCAAAAAGGCGATCTCGAAAATGCATTGAAAGAAGTCAATGAATTTCTGATTACAAACCCGAAAAACTTGGACGGGCTTTTTCTGCGTGTTGCCATCAGAAACAAAAAAGGCGATACGGACAATAATCTTGCCGATTACGATAAGATTGTGGAAATCGATCCGAATGTTAAGTTAATTGAAGTAATTTATGTAAACAGAAGTACGATTTACTTAAAGAATGGCGAATTTGAAAAGGCACTTGCCGATTTGGATAAAGCTGTTTCGATCAATCCCAAAGTCCCCGAAGTATTTCTTGCCCGTGCTATTGCCAAATTATTAAAAGACGATTGCACCGGGGCAATTGCTGATTACGATAAATCGATTGACCTGAGACCGAATTTCTCAGCGGCTTTTTCAGGCAGAGGCGACTGCCGTTTGAGACAAAATGATTCAGATGGAGCTTTAACTGATTACAATAAAGCAATTTCATTGAACTCCAAGGAAGCCGATGTTTATGTCAAACGCGGAATTGTTCGCGGCTTGAAAAACGACTTTTCCGGTGCATTAAACGATCTCCAAGCAGGTGCCAACCTCAATCCGAAATCGGTATCGCGTGAAAGCCGCGGAATTTATAATTTTCCATACAAAAGTCTAAACAATTTAATCAGGAAAAATCCTGAAAATGCCAAATTATTTGTATTGAGAGGAATATTTCACAAGTTTCAGCTAAAAAACACCGAGGCTGAAAGCGATTTTAATATGGCTTTAACACTCGATGCTTCGGTGAAAAAAACTATCTCCGATGTTTATGTATTCTTTCAAAATCAGCCGGCAAATAAAAGTAGTAAATAGTTCACAAAGTTGAATTTTTCTGCAAATA
>DAITPE010000571.1:0-3714 GCA_036833775.1 Pyrinomonadaceae bacterium
AGGGCTAACATTTTTCAGCCCTTGCTCACGCGCGGGCTACTGACACCTCGCAGTATTTTGGTTAATTTCACCATCTAATTAATTATCAATTATCAACCGTCTTAATTTTTCCCGACGTTTTCCAAAACTTTCAGTGTTTTTTCCGCGTCTTTTTTGTAATCGCTTTGCGGATATTTTTCGACGATCATCTTTAAATAAACGACGGCGTTTTCGCGCAATCTTTCGGGAGCGTATTTTTCTTTGTCCTTTTCGGTTTTCAGATCGATCTTTTGTTTGCCTTTATTTTCCGACAGATAATAACTGCTCATTCCGGCGTAATAGAGAAATTCGTCCATTTTCGAGAAATCGGGATACGCCGCGAAGGTTTCTTCAAAACGGTCGAGCACGGCTTTGTAAGCCTTTTTCAACTTGAAATATTGCTGAACGACTTCCAAGTTATGCTTCGCGTCGGCTTCGAGAATCGGGTCGCGTTCAACTTTCGGTTCGATGTTGCGCTGTGCGTTCGCATTCGCCGAAAACGCGAAAAGCGTGATAAAAAAACTGAATAATAAAATTGCTTTCTTCATTTTAAGAATTAAACTCCTGCGCCGTTTGATGCTTTTGAAATCCGTTTGGTTTATCCGCCGAAAGGCGAAATTCAAACAAAATGCATCATTTACCGACATATTATTTATAACAGTTTCACGAAATCTTTGTAAAAGCTGTCGGGAATTTGCCGAAAACAGCGGGAATTTGCTAAATTCTGCGGGAAAACGTCAAATTCTGCGGGAATCTGACGAATCCCGCGAAAAAAAGGCAAAAGAAAAGCAATCTCGATACGTTCAAGATTGCTTTTTCAGTTATCAGTTATCAGTTATCAACTATCAGTTATCAACTATTTACCGTTCTTTTCGGCAAGCGCGACGAGAATCGCGTCAACATTTTTCTTCGCGTCGCCGAAGAGCATTCGGTTGTTTTCCTTGAAGAACAAAGGATTTTCGACGCCTGCGTAGCCGCTCGCCATTCCGCGTTTCATCACGATCGAAAATGTCGATTTCCAAACTTCGAGCACGGGCATTCCTGCGATCGGGCTGTTCGGATCGTCCAAAGCGGCAGGATTTACCGTGTCGTTCGCGCCGATAATGAGCGCAACGTCGGTTTCGGGAAAGTCTTCGTTGATCTCGTCCATTTCCAAAACGATGTCGTAGGGAACTTTCGCTTCGGCAAGCAAAACATTCATGTGTCCGGGCAAACGTCCGGCGACGGGATGAATCCCGAAACGGACTTCGATGCCGCGTTTACGCAGAAGTTTCGTGATCTCGGCAACGGCGTGTTGCGCCTGTGCGACCGCCATTCCGTAACCCGGAACGATGATGACGTGACGCGCTTCCGTTAAAAGATGCACGGTTTCTTCGACCGAGATCGGCGTCACTTCGCCTTCCGGCTGTTCGCCCGAAGCCGGCGCAGTTCCGCCCGTCGTGCCGAATCCGCCCGCGATCACGCTGATAAACGAACGGTTCATCGCCTTACACATAATCGCCGAAAGAATCGCGCCGGATGAACCGACAAGTGCGCCCGTGACGATCAAAAGATCGTTTGAAAGCATAAATCCCGCCGCCGCCGCCGCCCAGCCCGAATAGCTGTTGAGCATCGAAACGACGACCGGCATATCGCCGCCGCCGATCGCCGCAACTAAGTGAACGCCGAGCACACAGGCGATTCCCGTCATGATCAAAAGCGGCGTTAAACTGTCGGTCGTGACGAACGAGTAACCGAGATAAACGCAGACGAGAACCATTATCAGGTTCAAAAAATGTCTGGCGGGAAGCATCAAAGGTTTACTGCTGACGATCGCGCGAAGCTTTCCGAAAGCGAGGATCGAACCCGTAAACGTGATCGCCCCGATGAAAACACCGATAAAAATTTCGATCGAGTGAATCGTCTTTTCCGCGCCGCGCAGGGAATTGGGCGTAAGATCACTGCCGTAACCGACAAGAACCGCCGCTAGTCCGACAAAACTGTGCAGGATTGCGACGAGTTCGGGCATCGAGGTCATTGCCACACGCGCCGCCAAAACCGCGCCGATGATCACCGCCGGAACGATCACCGCGATCAAGATTCCGTAGTCGTTGACGCGGAAAACCGCCGTTGCGACAAACGCGATGGACATTCCGATAATGCCGAAAAGATTTCCGCGCCGCGCCGTTTCGGGATTCGATAATCCGCTCAAACTCAGGATAAAAAACGCGCTTGCAACGATATATGCAACTGTTAAGAGATTTTGATTTTCTAACATTTTATATTTGTTATTAGTCCTTAGTCCTTAGTCCTTATTTATTAGCAAAAAACTAACATCAAAGGACGAATAACTAAGGACAAATTTATTTCTGAAACATTTTGAGCATTCGCTGAGTTACTAAAAATCCGCCCGCGATGTTGATCGTGCCGACGAGAATTGCGACCGCGCCGAGAATTTTCGTCGCTTGCGGTGCGCCGTTCGTTAATTGCAGCATTCCGCCGACGATGATGATTCCGCTGATCGCGTTCGTCACCGACATCAAAGGCGTGTGCAGCGCGGGTTTGACGTTCCAAATGACTTGCCAACCGACGAAACACGCCAACACGAAAACCGTAAAGTGCGAAATAAAATTCTGCGGTGCGGCAACGCCGATGCCCGTCAAAGCCAGAACGCCGACGATCACCAAGATCAAACTGCCGAGATTTTTGAAACCCGACGCGGCTTTTGCTTCCGCCGCTTGCTGAACGGCAAGTCCGGGCGTCGATGTCGAATGAATCGAAGGAACGGGCGTAGGTTTCGGCAATTCCCAAACGACATCGCCGTTTTGTGCGACCAACGCGCCGCGCACGACTTCGTCTTCCCAATCGATTTTGTAATTGTCCGAACCGCCCATATCCGACAGTAAATGCCACAAATTCGTGCCGTAAAGCTGGCTCGATTGATTTGCCATCCGCGACGGCAAATCGGTCAAACCGACGATCGTCACGCCTTTGTATTGATAAACTTCGTTCGGCTTTGTAACTTCGCAGTTTCCGCCTTGTTCGGCGGCGAGATCGACGATGACCGAACCTTCTTTCATCGATTCGACCATCTCGGTCGTGATCAGCGTCGGAGCTTTTTTGCCCGGAATCAAAGCGGTCGTCACGATAATGTCAACATCTTTCGCTTGCGCGGCAAAAAGTGCCATTTCAGCTTCGATAAATTCCTTCGACATCACTTTCGCATAGCCGCCTTCGCCCGTTCCGTCTTCTTCAAATTCGAGTTCGAGAAAATCCGCGCCCATCGATTCGACTTGTTCTTTCACGACCGGACGCGTATCGAAAGCGCGCACGATCGCGCCTAAGCTTCGCGCCGCGCCGATCGCCGCGAGTCCGGCAACGCCTGCGCCGATAATCAAAACCTTCGCGGGCGGAACTTTTCCTGCCGCCGTGATTTGTCCCGTAAAGAAACGTCCGAAATTATTTGCGGCTTCGATGACCGAGCGATAACCCGCGATATTCGCCATCGAACTCAAAGCGTCCATTTTCTGCGCTCTGGAAATACGAGGAATCGCGTCCATCGCAAGCACATTTGCTTTGGTTTTTGCCAGTTTTTCGAGTAATTCTTTGTTTTGGGCGGGATAAATGAAACTGATTAAGGTTTGTCCTTCGCGGAGAAGTTCCGATTCGTCTTTGCCGAGCTTTTCGTTGAGCATCGGCTGGCGGACTTTCAAGATG
>DAITPE010000572.1:0-3713 GCA_036833775.1 Pyrinomonadaceae bacterium
CAATAAGAAACAGTGTATCATTTACGATACATTAAATTGTCATTTGATTCAATTTTTTTCTTTGGTATCATAATTGCAAATGTTTGCAGAATGAATTTTTGTATGATTTCATACATTAAATTCAATATTTAGATTTAACGAACTAGGGTGTTTTATGAGTAAAAGGGTGCTAATTGTAGAAGATTACGAAGATACGCGTAACTTCATGAAATTTTTAATCGAAGCCTACGGCTATCAAGTAATTGAAGCGAAAGACGGGATCGAAGCGGTAAATCGGGCAAAAACTTTACAGCCCGATCTGATCTTGATGGATATTTCTCTCCCGCATATTGACGGGCTGACCGCCACAAAAACGATCAGAGAATTCGAACAAGGCAAAAATCTGCCGATCATTGCGGTCACGGCTTACGGCAATCTTTATTATGAAGAAGCAATTAAAGCCGGATGCAATCAACTGATCAACAAACCCGTCGATTTCGACGAATTGAAACCTGTCCTGACTAAATATTTGGGACATTAACTTTAACTTAGACTTTTAAAAAGCCCCTTTATTTTTTACTCACGAAATCATTGTCTTTGATCCAAAATCTCCAAGGTTTTTCGGCAAACTCTTCGGCGTAATCGATTCCGATTCGTTTTCCGCTGACAATGTTTTTATTCGGAATCTTTTTGTAATCTTCCAGCCAAATCTTATCGCCGAGCAAATCTTCGTTGTTAAAACTTTTATCGATTCCAAGCGCAATGCATAACTTTCCCGGACCTGAAGTAAGATTCTTTTCGGGCATTTTTCCCCGTCTTTCGCGCATTATTTCGCAGTTTTCGACTGGTTCGACAGCACGCACGAGAATGGCGTGCGGCGAATCTTTTTCACCGACGACGACGTTGAATTGAAAATACATTCCGTAGATAAAAAATATATAAACCGTTCCGCCGATCGAAAACATCGTTTCGGTGCGTTTCGTACGCCGATTTTTGTAAGAATGCGCGGCTTTATCGACCGCGCCGAGATATGCTTCGGTTTCGACGATCATTGCAGAAATGCGCTGATTTTCTGCGTTCGGCACGACGAGAAGCTTGCCGAGCAAATCTTTGGCGATTTGGATCGTATCGTTTCGCAAATAGAAATCTCTGTTCAGTTTCATAAATTCAATTTTTAAAAAATAGTATCAAAACGATTCGCACATTTTCACGCCGAAAAACTTTTATTTATGCCTAAATAACTTTATTTTCTTCATTTAACAAACTGTTCACATTCTCGTAATCGTGGTATGCGTTTTGCTTTTACGGAAGACAGATCAATTAAAAACAAACTTCTGTGTGCCGAATGCATACAGAATATCTTTGAGTGTATTAAATCCGAATTAACAAGGGAAAAAACTATGTTCGTTAGAGAAATTATGAAAAATAATTCCGTATTTTGCACGGAAGAAACGCCTTTAGCAAAAGTTTATGAAATGATGACCGAAAGCTGCTGCGATTTCGTCGCGGTCGTCGAAAGCCGCGCACATTTTATTCCGATCGGCATCATTACCGAACACGATATTTGCAAACAAATTATCGGCAGAGGACGCAATCCGCGCGATATGTCGGCGGCAAACGTGATGAATTCGAACATCATCAAGCTTTCCGACGCGACCGATCTCGACGCTTGTTTGGAAGCGATGAAAACGAAACAAACGAGCCGCGTTTTTATCGTTGACGAAAATGGTAAACTTTGCGGAACGCTGACACGCGCCGACATCGAGAAAAACCGAACCGAAACTTTTACCGAAAAAGTTTTCGCGCCTGTCGAACTTTTTACTTATCGTTCGCCCGGAGTGAACAGAATTTTCTAATTTTTTGGTAAACCCAATTAAACGAAAACGGCAACCGTTCGGCGAATCGGTTGCCGTTCGCTTTTTATAAATTAATATTTCCCGTAATCTTCGGGATAATAAACCAATTCGACGACGTTTCCCTTGCCGACTCCTTTCGTGTAAAACGACGAAGTTCCGTCGCGGTGCGGTTTGATCGGACGACCTTCTTTTTCCGCCGCCGCTTTTAATTCTTCCATCGTTTCAACGCGCAAACCGATGTGCTCGGGATGCTTTGAATCCGGCGGAAGCAACGCGATTCCGAAACCTTTCGCGTCGCGCATCATCGCCCAATCTTCGTAAAGACTTTCGACCGCAAAACCGAGTTTTTTATATTCTTCGACCGCTTTGTGCAAATTTTCGCAGTTGACCGCCAAATGATCGACCGTTCCCGTAAAACGTATTTCAGACATTTCCCTCTTGTAAAACCTCCGTTTAGATTTTAACAAAATAAAACGGCAAACCACAGAAAAGGAAACTGAATCATTTTTCTATTGCGCCGTTCGGTGTGGTAATCTGTCATAGCAAATTATTCGCAGATATTGTTTTAATTCGTTTTTATGAAATTCTTTTCGACGCTTTTTTGTTTACTGTTTTTAACTTTTTCTTTGTTCGCGCAAAAGACGGACGAAGTTTTGGCGACCGCGAACGGTCAAAACTACACGGTCAAAAATCTTTCGCCCGAAGCCGCGCAGGAATGGCTGAATCAAGCCAAAACGATCGCTGAAGTCCGCTCAAATCTGCTTTCTCAATTGGTTGCGGAAAAGCTTTTCGAGGCGGAAGGCAAAGTGCGGAATGTTCCGTCAAAACAGATCAGAGCCGAAGCGATGGCAAAAATTCCTGCGCCTTCGACCGCTCAAATTCAAGAGATTTACGACGCTAATCAGAATGTTTTTGCGGGAAAGCCTTTGGACGAAGTAAAACCGCAGATCGTCGCTTACTTACGCCGCGAACCCGAACAAAAAGCTTTACAGGAATTGGTCGATTCGCTCAAAACGAAGCACAAAGTTTCATTCGGCAAAGATGTGAACGCACCCGATCTAAAGCCTTTGGAAGTTCTCGCAACGGTCGGCACGAAAACAATTTCGGCGCAGGAATTCGATGAAGAATATAAATTGAATCTTTATGAGTTTCGCGCAAACATTTTCGATGCGGTTAAAGACAATCTCGAAGACGCAATTTATTCCGATCTCGTCGTTGCCGAAGCAAAAGCGCGAAACATCGAAGCAAGCGATCTGATCGCGGCGGAGATCAGCGACAAATTGAAGGATTTTTCTGATGAAGAACGCTTTAATCTGCAAAGCGCATTGATGAAAATGCTTTTTGCAAAATATAAAGTCAATTTTCTTATCAAAGAACCTGCGCCGATCGTGCAGAATATTTCGGTGGACGACGATCCGAGCAAAGGATCGGCAACTGCGCCCGTGACGGTCGTGATGTTTTCGGATTTTCAATGTCCGGCTTGCTCGGCGACGCACCCGATCTTGAAAAAGGTTTTGGCTGAATTTCCGGCGGAAAAGATTCGCTTCGTCGTGCGCGATTATCCGCTCGAATTTATTCACAACAACGCTTTTCAAGCCGCGCTTGCCGCCAATGCCGCCTTCAAACAAGGAAAATTCTTTGAATACACCGAGATTTTATACAATAATCAAAACGCGCTCGACGCGGCTTCGCTCAAAAAATATGCGGCGAATTTGGGGTTGAATTTGCCGAAATTTGAAGCCGATATGAACGACGCAAATATTGCTTCCGAAGTCCGCAAAGATATTGAAGACGGCGATAATTACGGCGTTTCATCAACGCCGACGATCTTTATCAACGGCATCAAAATTCGCCGCAACACGGCGGAAAGCTTTCGTG
>DAITPE010000573.1:0-3712 GCA_036833775.1 Pyrinomonadaceae bacterium
CTAAAAAATATTTAATAAAACCAATAAATGCTTTAATTTGTAAGTTTGCAAATTAAAGCATTCAGCAAACTTTGAGAGAAAAATCGAATGCGGATTGGGCAAATCAAGCGGATTTAACTGATTTTTTTATAAAGGACATCTGAGATGATCCGCCCAATCTGCCAAATCTGCGTTCCGCATTTTGCTTGAATTTACTGTTTCCGGTTTTCAAAATTTTTACAAAATTCTCTTTGTTGTGTCGGTATTATCGTCTTTGATCGGCGGTTCTTCACTTTCAGGCGGCTCTTCAACGGGCGCAGACGGACGGCTGTCAAGCGGCACAGGAATATCTTCCGTCGGTTGTTCCACGTCAGGATTTTGCCCGTTTTGTTCCAACTCTGAATGATTGCCGAAATCTTCGTTTTCTTCGACCGAATTAACATCGGGATTCGGAATGTTTTGAACGTCTTGCATAAAATAAATTCTCCAAAATTAGATTTATTCTGAGGTTTGCAAGATTTATGCCTTTTGATTTTTGCGGAAAAATGTATCGTTTTAAGCCGTTTTGCCGAAATATTTTTCTTTTACTTCATTGAGCGACTGTTCGGAAATGATCGGGAAAACTCTTAGATTTTCGTGCGGCTTCAATTTCGTTGCAGTTAGCGAATCGCAGATTATCATTGAAACGTTTTCCAGACCTTTGCGCCAATTCTTTTGTTTCGTGTCTTTTAAAATCAAACATTCTGGCGCGACTTTCGCGGCAATCAGAAATGTTTTTGAAAGCAGTAAAAACTTTTCCCAGCCCGAAACAACGGCGATCAAGTCGTTTTCCGAAGGACGCTTTTCGCCCGTCATCGCCGCCGGAACGGAATGAACTTTTAAGAAATGACTCGCTTGCCCGGCGGCGAGAAAAGATTCGATCTTCGATTTCTCATCAAAAAGCGCGACGAAAAACGCTTTCGATTTATGAAAATGATTCTTAAATTCTTCAAAACCGATTCCGACGATTTCCGTTTTCAGTTTTGCGCGAATTTCTTCAGCCAAAATCTCGCGCAAAGCTTCGTCCGATTCGATCAAGACGAGTTTTTGAATCGTTTGAGTTTTTAGATTTTTGCGAAAACTTTTCGCAATTTCTTCGTTTGAAAATCCCGTATCTTGCAGTGTTTTGATAAATTCAGCGACAGATTTATCGAGCCGAACTTTGTTGTCGAAATCATCCGCACGATTTTCGCAAACGTAAAAACCGCTTCCCTTTTTGAATTCGAGCCAACCGTCAATAGAAAGTTTTCGGTAAACTGCGCTGACCGTGTTTGAATGAATCGCAAAACGGCGGGCAATTTCGCGTGTGCTCGGAAGCTTGTCGCCGATCGCCAAATCACCGCTGACGATGCCGAGCGTGATTTGCGTAACAAGCTGTTCGTGAACGGAAATTTCGGAATTTTTTGAGAGCCAGATTTTCATTTTCTGCCAAATTGTAACGGAAAACTTTGCAAAATTCACGCTTTAAAATAAAAAAAAGGACGCAAAAAATTTTGCGTCCGAAAATTATTTTCATTGGATTGACTATCTAGTCGGAATCTTGATTTCGCGTCCTGCGCCGAGAACCGAACTCGGAAGCAGACCGTTGAATTTAGCAACTTCCGTTGCGTTTACGCCGTAACGCTGGGCGAGTTTGGCAACCGTGTCGCCGGCTTGTGCTTTCACGACCTTGATCGCGTTCGATACAGGCGAAGCGGTCGGCGTTGTCGGACGTGAATAATTCGTATTGGCAACTTTATTTCCTTGCGGAACAAAAACTTTGCCGCGCGGAACTGCCATTCCCGGGTTTGCCGCCATCAAATCTTCGACGCTGACGCCGGTTTTATTTGAGATCGTCTGCCACGTTTCGCCTTGAACCGAATTAGCCAAATTTGAATTGTTCAATTTCGTTGCCGGAGCGCGGCGGAAAAGCGCAACGACTTCGTTTGCTTTGCCAGCCGGAACGCGAACGATATACGGTTCGGGCGGCGTCATATTCGTGCGAAGCTCGGGATTCAAATAACGCAGATATTGAACTGATGTGTCCGAAGCCTGCGCGATCAAATTCAAACTCGTTGCAGGCGGAATGCGGATTTGGTCATACATTAGCGGCGGCGCGGGACGAATATGTCCAAAACCGTAGCTTTGCGGGCTGTTTGCGATCAAAATCGTCGCCAAAATGTTCGGAACGTAATTGCGCGTTTCCTGCGGCAAGAACGGATAAGCCGCCCAGAAATTTGCAACTCCGGCGCGTTTGATCGCGCGGTCAACGTTTCCTTCACCGCAGTTGTATGCACCCATCGCCAATTCCCAGTTTCCGCCGTAGCGGTTTGCCAAGAATTTCAGATAACGAGCCGAAGCGCGGGTTGCGCCTTCAAAACTGTTTCTTTCGTCGATATAAGCCGTTTTGCGAAGTCCGAAACGTGCACCCGTTCCGGGGATGAATTGCCAAAGTCCCGAAGCCGCCGCCCAAGACATTGCCGTCGGTTTCCAAGCACTTTCGACTTGTCCGAGCCACGCCACGTTTTCGGGAACGCCTTCTTCTTTGAAAATTCGACGCGCCATACGCATAAACATTCCCGAACGGTAAAGTCCGGTTTCCATCGTTGCGCGTCCGCGTCCGCGATAGTAAGCAATAAATTGCTGAACCATCGGGTTCATTTGAAATGTAAAACCTAATGATTTATTGGCGATCGCCGTTTGGATCACCATATATTGCTGCTGACCTTCGGGCGTGTTGACTATTTCTCTTTCTTCTTCGTTCAATTCGAGTTTCGCCAATTCATCGAGCGGCGAAGATTCGAATTTTTGTTCGTTGAAACCGATCAAAGGTTCATCGGAAGGAAGTCCGTTGACATTTGCGGCGGTTACAGAATTATCCGTAACGGTCGGTTTATTTAATGACGGACGAACCAATTTAGCGATGTCGTCAGCCAATTGGTTGTCGATGCTCCACGAACACGTTGCGGAAAGCGAACGAATTTGCGGAATTTGGGTATCGGTCGGAAATTCGATGCGGTAGATCGTTTCGATCATTTGATTGTAACAATCACGCGCTTTGGCATTGTCTTTCGAGGTCAGATTGATGCCCGACATCAGAAAAACTTCGACTGCTTTATTGAATTGATCGGCGGTATCCGAACGGCGATTATCCTGCAAACTCAGTAAACCTTGTTTGAAGTATCTTCCCGCGTCGCTCGTGATCTGATTCAAACGTGCTTCAGCACTCACGACTTGATCGGGTTTACCTGTATTTCGACCGCTTGCGCTTGTGCTCGTTACTTGAGCAAAAGCGATTGAATTCAAAAATAAAATTATAAATGCAGTAAAACTTAAAACCTTAAAAACGGTTGTTTTCATTAAGTTCGTCTATACTCCTTAATTTTTCTCAGGGTTAGGGCGAATTCGTAAAACGACCTAAAACTTAAATAGAGCGTCAAAAAAATCTAACGCCGATGTTTGGAAAAAGTTCCCTTATGTTGTTTGTGTTCTTGGAAAAAGGACAGCAAAACCTTCTTCAACTTAACACAGCCTAAAATCGATGTCAAAATGCTAAACTCCGATGAAAGCTGGACTTTATTCATTTTGACCGTCTAAAAACCTTTAATTTCAACGGCTTACATTTAAGCCTTTTTCGCCGAACGCGATTTCGGTTTTTCCGTGTTCGACTTATTTTCAAGCAACGCTTCGGCAAAAACTTGTCGGACGTTTTCTA
>DAITPE010000574.1:0-3696 GCA_036833775.1 Pyrinomonadaceae bacterium
AGCGAAAAATGAAACCGAAGCTCCGTATTTCGTGAAAAGTTCGGCGAATGTTTCGGTCGAAGCGAAATATTATGCGGGCGGCGGATTGGCGAATGCCGATGTAAATTGGACGGTTCGCGCCACGCCGACGAATTATACGCCGCCGAATCGCGGAGATTTTACCTTCGGAACTTGGGTTCCGTGGTGGCGCGGCGGTTACGGCGGCTATGATTATTACGGCGGAAACACGCAAGCTTTCAAAGGCGTGACCGATGCCGCCGGAAAACACGTTTTGAAGATCGATTTTGAGTCGGTCAGTCCGGCACGTCCGTATTCGGTTTCGGCTTCGGCGGCAGTTCAGGACGTAAATCGTCAAACGTGGTCTTCGACTACGAATCTGCTCGTGCATCCTTCGTCGCTTTACGTCGGTTTGAAAATGGACAGATATTTCGTCAACAAAGGCGAAAATATCAATCTCGAAACGATCGTTTCAGACATCGACGGAAAACTCGTGGCAGGACAAGATATTGAAATCAAAGCAGTTTTAAAAGATTGGGCGTTTGAAAAAGGAAGCTGGAAAGAAGTCACGCTCGACGAACAACTTTGCGAAGTAAAATCTGCTAATGAAGCGCAAAAATGTTCGTTCGTCGCCAAACAAGGCGGACGCTACACGATCACCGCGAAAGTGATGGACGACCGCGAACGTTTGAACGAAACTGAGATCACGATCTGGGTTGCGGGCGGAAAAACGCCGCCGAAACGCAATGTGGAACAGGAAGAAGTCCAACTAATTCCGAATAAAAAAGAATTTGCGCCGAACGACGTTGCAGAACTTCTCGTGATGTCGCCGTTTCCGAATGCCGAAGGCGTTTTGACCTTAAGACGCGACGGAATCGTGAAAACCGAAAGATTTTCAATCAAAGATTCTTCCGTCGTTTTGAAAATTCCGCTCGAAGAAAAATATCTGCCGAACATTTACGCGCAGGTCGATCTCGTCGGCGCGGCAAATCGGACGAACGATAAGGGCGAAATTGACGAAAAACTCGCCAAGCGTCCCGCGTTTGCGACTGGAAATCTGAACTTAGCGATCACGACGAAATCGCGTGGATTGACCGTTTCCGCCGAACCGCAAGACAAATCGCTCGCGCCGGGAAGCGAAACGAAAGTCAACGTCGAAGTAAAAGATTATCGCGGCGAACCTGTTGCAAATTCGGAAGTTGCGGTCGTGATCGTGGACGAATCGGTGCTTGCGCTGTCGAATTATTCGATCGCCAATCCGATGAGCATTTTCTACACACAGCGCGGAACCGGAACACGCGATTTTCATCTTCGCAAGGATGTTCTTTTGGGAAATCCTGACGATATTAAGAAAGTTCCTCCGCCTCCGCCGCCTGCGCCTGCTTATGCAGCATCAAATACAGCAAGTGTAGTTGGCAGAGCCGCCGCCGGTGCGCCGATGCAGGCAAGAAAAATGAAATCGGAAGCTATGGCTGAAGTTTCGATAGATGATGCGATTGCTGATAAACGCGATGAAGGAAAGGCAAATGATAATACGCCGATCAATCTGCGGCAGAATTTCGATGCGTTGGCTAATTTTTCGCCTTCGGTTCGCACCGATTCAAACGGAAAAGCGGTCGTCAACGTGAAATTGCCCGACAATCTGACACGATACAGAATTACGGCGATTTCAGTAGATTCGGGTAAGCGTTTCGGCAAAACCGAATCGAATCTGACCGCGAAACAGCCTTTGATGGTTCGCCCGTCTGCGCCGCGATTTATGAATTTCGGCGACAAGATCGAGCTTCCCGTTGTTGTCCAAAATCAGACGGACAAAGATATGGCGGTTGACGTTGCCGTTCGTGCGACAAACGCGACTTTGACCGACGGCGGCGGAAAACGCGTCGTCATCAAGGCAAACGACCGTTCGGAAATCCGTTTTCCGGTTTCGGCTGACAAAGCGGGAACGGCGCGATTCCAGATTGCCGTTTCGAGCGGAAAATTCAACGATGCGGCGGAAATTTCGCTGCCCGTTTGGACTCCGGCGACGACTGAAGCTTTTGCGACTTACGGCACGACGGACGAAAACGGCGCGATCTTCCAACCCGTGCAAACTCCGGGCGACGTTTTCCCGCAATTCGGCGGTTTGGAAGTGACGACGAGCTCGACACAGTTGCAGGAATTGACGGATGCGTTTATTTCTCTGCAAACTTATCCGTTCGAATGTTCGGAACAAGTTTCGTCGAGAATGATCTCGGTTGCCGCGCTTCAAGACGTTTTGAAAGCGTTCAAATCGAAAGATATGCCGAGCGACGAAGCTTTGAAAAAACGCTTTGCGCGTGATCTGGAAATCTTGCAGTCGCGTCAAAACGACAACGGCTATTTCGGACTTTGGCGGCGCGACGGCGAACGCTATAAATATCCGTTCGTGACGGTTCACGTTGCCCACGCGCTGATGCTTGCGAAGGCGAAAGGCTACAAAGTGCCGGAAGAAATGCTGACGAAGGTCAAGCCTTATCTGAAAAACGTTGAAAGTCATTACGATCAATGGCATAAATATCCCGAAATTCGCTGGACAATCTCGGCTTACGCGCTTTATGTTCGTAATTTGATGGGCGACAACGACGCGGCGAAAGCGAAGAAACTTCTCGCTGAAGCGACTATTCAAAAAATGCCTTTTGAAGCGTTGGGCTGGCTTTTAACGGTTCTCGTTGACAGCAAAAATTCGCAGACGGAAGTTTCAAATATTATGCGTTTCTTAATGAACCGCACGACCGAAACTGCCGCAACTGCCAATTTCGTCACCGATTACGGCGACGGCGCGTGGCTGATTATGTATTCAAATCGACGCGCTGACGGCGTTTTGCTCGAAGCGGTTTTGAAAGCCGATCCGCAGAACGATCTCGTGCCGAAATTGGTGCGCGGCTTACTCGCTCAACGCACGAAAGGAGCGTGGTCGAATACGCAGGAGAATGTCTTTATTTTGTTAGCTTTAGACAAATATTTCCAAGCGTATGAAAAAGTTACGCCGAATTTCATTACGAAGGTTTGGCTCGGAAGCGTTTACGCGGGCGAACAGAAATTCGTCGGGCGTTCGGTTGATTCAAATCTGCTGAATATTCCGATGAATTATCTTGTCGAACAAGGCGGAACGTCGAATCTGATTCTCGATAAACAAGGCGCAGGACGGCTCTATTATCGAATCGGAATGAAATACGCGCCGAAAAACCTGAATCTGAAACCTGCCGATTACGGTTTCGAGGTTTTGCGTAAATACGAAGCCGTTGATAACGCCGACGACGTGAAACAAAACGCCGACGGAAGCTGGACGATCAAATCGGGCGCACGAGTTCGCGTTCGCTTGACGATGGTCGCACAAGCTCGCCGTTATCACGTTGCGCTCGTCGATAATCTGCCCGCAGGTGTGGAAATCCTGAATCCCGAACTCGCGGTCACGGAACAAATTCCGGCAGATACGGAATCGACGAGCGTGACGGAAATCGGCAGCCGTTCATTCGGAAATTACTATTGGTGGAGCCGAAATTGGTACGAACACCAGAATTTCCGCGACGAACGCGCCGAAGCTTTTGCTTCGTTGCTCTGGGAAGGCGCATACAATTATTCCTACGTTGCGCGTGCGACAACGCCCGGAAAATTCGTCGTTCCGCCCGCGAAAGCCGAAGAAATGTATCACCCCGAAACCTTCGGACGTACGGGAAC
>DAITPE010000575.1:0-3692 GCA_036833775.1 Pyrinomonadaceae bacterium
AACGGCTTGCGCGGAGATTTGCGGCGTAGGTTTACCGTTATTTTTCGCTGTGTTTCCTTCGTATTTTGAAGCGACCAAAAAAGCGATTCCGGCAAGAAAAATGATCGCAAAAGTCGATAAACCTGCGGCGAGAAGCAGTTTTGCGGAATTATCTTTTTGCGGCGTGAAAGTTTCGGTTTTTGTTTCGGGAAAACTCTGATCTTCGTTGCGGTATTTTCCCAAGCGAATGTCGTAAACGCCCGATTTCGGCGTTTCGGTTTTCTGAGTTTCACGATGAAATTCGGCTTCGCGCGTAAAAGTTTCGCCGATCTCGACCAAAATCCGCGTGTCGTTGCCGAGTTTGATGCGGTCGCCGTCTTTCAAAACACGCGGCGCGGTCGAAAGTCTTTCACCGTTCAAAAAAGTTCCGTTCGTCGAATTTTCATCAACGATCAAAATATCTTCGCCGTCACGAAAAAACGTCGTATTCTTGCGCGAAAGTCCGCCGTCATTCAAAACAACGTCAGCCTGATTCGTGCGCCCGATGCTTAATTCATCTTCGAGCCGAACGACCTGCGAATCGTAAGAATTTTCGATTGTCAGCGTAACTTTCTGCATCGGAAAAATTTTAGGACATTTTGCCCACGAAATACACGAAAAACACTAAAAATAAAGCAAATATTTATCGGCTTCTCTTTCTTTTTTCGTTTATTTCGTTTATTTCGCAGGCAAATCTTATTTAATGATGATGATCGTCTTCGGAAACTTCTTTTAATTTTGAAACGTCGAGTATTTTTGAAAAATCGTCAAAGTGAAACATCGTATCGTCTTTGCAGTGTTCGCAAAAAAACGAAACTTCTTCGCCGAGATACATATCTTTCAAATGATACGCGACAAAACAACCGTAACAACGCTGAATTCGTTTGCCGAATTCCTTTAAAATTTCTTCTTTATTACTTACTTCCATTTGCTTGAAATTGAAATTCTAACACAAACCTTTTCAGATACGCTTGCAAAATCTTTTTCACTATGTTGTAAATATAAACGATGACAAATTTTGCGGGAAACCAAATTCATCATCATCATCACGCCGAACATTTCGCGTGAACTAATCTCCGTTTATAAAAATCAGAAAAATTAGTTTTAAGTTACGCGAACCTTGAGAAAAAATTCCAAGGTTTTTTTGTTTTTTACGATGAACACTAAAAAGTTAAAAATTGCGCTGCAAAAATCGGGAAGATTAAGCGAAGAATCGCACAAGTTGCTGAAAAAATGCGGCATTTCATTCAGCAACGGACTCGGCAAACTGCGAACGGAAGCGACGAATTTTCCGCTCGAAATCTTCTTTTTGCGCGACGACGACATTCCCGAATACGTCGCCGACGGCGTTGCCGACATCGGAATCGTCGGCGAAAATATTATTTACGAAGACGAAAGAAACGTCGAAACCGTTGAAAAACTCGGCTTCGGAAAATGCCGTCTGTCGCTCGCCGTTCCAAAAGACTTTAAATACGAAACGGTCAAAGATTTTGCCGGAAAACGAATCGCGACAACTTATCCGAACATTTTGCGCTTGTTTTTTGCCGAAAACAATGTGAATGCCGAAATTCACACGATTTCGGGTTCGGTCGAAATCGCACCTTCGATCGGTTTGGCTGATGCGGTTTGCGATCTCGTCAGTTCGGGAAGCACGCTTTTTACGAACGGTTTGTGCGAAGTCGAAATTGTTTTGAATTCGGAAGCAGTTTTGATTGCAAACAAAAATCTTGATGAAATTTCCCGTAAACTTCTCGAAAAATTGCTTTTCCGCATCAAAGCCGTCAACGCCGCCAAGCAAAACAAATATATTTTATTAAACGCGCCGAACGAAAAATTGACAGAAATTACAAACATTTTGCCCGGAATGAAAAGCCCGACCATAATGCCGCTTGCGGAAAAAGGTTGGAGTTCGGTTCATTCCGTAATTAACGAAAACGATTTTTGGGAAGTCGTCGAAAGCCTGAAAAATAAAGGCGCAGAAGGAATTTTAGTGCTTTCGATCGATCAGATGATTCAGTAAGAAGTTACCCACGAAATACACGAAAAGCACGAAAAATATAAATCCATTTTCTGCTTTTTCGTTACTTTCGTGTATTTCGTGGGCAAAAATAATTTTATGAAAGTTATAAAAAATCCGAAAAAATATACTTGGAACGATATTTTGACGCGTCCGGCGATCGATAATACTTTTCTCGAAAGAACGGTCGCAAACATTTTGAAAGACGTAAAAAATCACGGCGATGAAGCCTTGAAACATTGTGCGCGTCAATTCGACAAGGTCGAACTCGATGATTTTTTAGTTTCAGAAGAAGAATTCTCGGAAGCCGACGCGCAAGTTTCGCAGAAATTAAAAGACGCAATTGCGGTTGCAAAAGCAAATATCGAAGAATTTCACGCGGCGCAGATCGAAAAACCCGAAATCATCGAAACGACCAAAGGCATTTTCTGCTGGCGAAAGTCGGTCGCGATCGGAAAGGTCGGGCTTTACGTTCCCGCCGGAACCGCGCCGCTTTTTTCGACGGTTTTGATGCTCGCGATTCCTGCGAAAATTGCGGGCTGCAAAGAAATCGTTGTCTGTTCGCCGCCCGATACGAACGGCAAAGTTAATCCTGTAACTTTATATGCTTCAAAACTTTGCGGCGCAACGAAAGTCTTCAAAATCGGCGGCGCACAAGCTGTCGGCGCGATGGCTTTCGGAACGCTTTCCGTTCCGAAAGTCTCGAAAATTTTCGGTCCGGGAAATCAATTCGTCACCGAAGCAAAACAGCAAATCACAAAATACGGCGTGGCGATCGATATGCCCGCCGGACCTTCGGAAGTTGCGGTTTTTGCCGATGAAACTTCAATTCCCGAATTTGTCGCCGCAGATTTGCTTTCGCAAGCCGAACACGGCGTTGACAGCCAAGTTTTGCTCGTTTCGACGAGCGAAAAAGTGATCGAAGAATCTTTGGCGGAATTAGAAAAACAGTTGGAAGTTTTGCCGCGCAAAGCGATTGCACAAAGAGCGATCGAAAATTCAAAGGCGATTTTCTTTGACGATTTCGATTCCGCGCTCGAGCTTTTGAACGAATACGCCGCCGAACATCTTATTTTAGCGGTCGAAAACGCCGACGAAGTTGCCGAAAAAGTCATTAACGCAGGTTCGGTTTTTATCGGAAATTATTCGTGCGAATCGGCAGGCGATTACGCTTCGGGAACGAATCACACTTTGCCGACAAACGGTTACGCGAAAAGTTACAGCGGCGTTTCGCTCGATTCTTTCGTGCGAAAAATCACGTTTCAAAAACTGACCGAAGAAGGTATAAAAAATCTCGGTTCGGCAATTGAAATTATGGCACAAGCCGAAGAATTGCAGGCGCACAAAAACGCCATTACGGTAAGATTGGAGAAAATATACGAAAGAAATTAACAGGGATAACAGGATAAAATGGATGGTTTTTAATTCTTATTTATCCTTGTCTATCCTGTCATCCCTGTTAATTTTCTCTTTTCATTATGTTCAATTTAGAAAATATTGTTCGTGAAAATATCAAACGATTAACGCCGTATTCTTCTGCACGGAAAGAATTTAGCGGCGCGGCGCGAATTTTTCTCGATGCGAATGAAAACAGTTTCGGTTCGCCTTTGCCGACGAATTACAATCGTTATCCCGATCCGTTGCAGTGGAAAATCAA
>DAITPE010000576.1:0-3672 GCA_036833775.1 Pyrinomonadaceae bacterium
ATAAAGCAAGGTTAATGATTTTAATTCTTTCAGAAATGACGCATCACTTATTCGATTGTTATTTAAATTAAGCGTGGTTAATGATTTTAATTCTTTCAGAAATGATGCATCACTGATTTTATTATTACTTAGATTAAGCGTGGTTAATGATTTTAATTCTTTCAGAAATGACGCATCACTGATTTGATTGCCACTTAAATCAAGTGTGTTTAGTGAGTTTAATTTTGCTATTTCCTTATAAAGTTCCTGTTGTTCTGATTGAGAAAAACGATTTATCCACATAAACCTTATTTTCAATTCAGTTCTATCATCATTTAAGCCTTCTTCTATAAATTCTTTTATATCAAATTCGCTCATAGCTTTTTGGTTATTTTGTGGTTTGAAAGTAAAAAATAATTTTCTTTGTATTAATACGGCATTTCAGTCTGTGTTCAGAGTTCACGATTTATCGTGCGATTCGTTTAGTATCTTCAAACTGAAGTTTGAACTCTCAACATCGGAACATTTTCCACCTTTTTTTTCCGATGCCATTTAAGATAACCGCAAACTTTTTTTTCGGCAAGCAATATTTTTCTTTACTTTTTCGGCGGATGGGTTTATTTTGTTAGAACATATTGATTAGTTAAACATTTTGTCCGTAAGATTCGATATTTTTTTATAGAAACTTATTTTTTTCGGTAGAAATCTTTTTTTTCTCGTAGACAAGCAATTTTTTTCATAGACATTTGATATTTTCCCGTAGACAGCGTTTTTTTCTCGTAGACATTAATATTTTCTCGTAGACATTGTTTTTTTTTCCGTAGACATTCATTTTTTGACGTAGACACGTATTTTTTCTCGTAGACATTAATATTTTGACGTAGACATTGTTTTTTTCTCGTAGACTTGTATTTTTTCCCGTAGACATCGTTTTTTTCTCGTAGACATAAATTTTATTCGATAGATACCTTTTAATTTTCAGCGCGGCTTAATACCTATACTTTTAAGCAAATAAAACTAAAGAACAATCAGGAGAAGTAAAAAAAAATGAACGATTTAGAAAGAAGAATTACCGAAATGCTCTGGAGAGTGAATAATTTCGGAACGGTCAACAACGATGCAGTCAAGCATAATGCCAAGGCATTGGCGGCTTTTGCTGCGATTCAAACCGCCGTTGCACAACTCGAAGCCAAGGGAATTTTGCGTTCGTCGGCGGGCGATGCGAAATTGAGCAATTCGGCACAGCGCAGATTCCGCCGTCTCGAACATAACGAAACGCTCAAATCGATCGCCAAAACCGCCCGCGAAATTGCAGCGGAAAACGCCGATTTCGTCAATAAATTCATCCTTTCGAGAACAAATAAATCCGATCTCGACCGCATCCAAACAGGTCGCGCCTTTGCCGTTGACCTCGTTCCCGTCAAGACGTTTTTTACCGATCTCGGACAGGATGAAGATTTTATCGAAGATTTGGTCGAGGAAACCGACGCGTTTGAAGCGACAATCAACGATCAGGACGAATCAAACCGCGACCGCATCGGCGCAAATGCCGACATCGACGATATTTTGAACGACGCACTCAAATCCGTCCGCACCTTAAAGATCGTCGTCCCGAATCTGTTCAAAGGAAATCCGGGCAAATTAGCCGATTGGACTGCCGCTTCGCACGTCGAACGTCCGCCGAAATCGAAAAAGCAACCGAAGGATAATCCGCCGAGTTAAGGGATAAAGGATAAGTGATAAAGGATAAGTGATAACGGATAACGGATAACGGATAACGATAAGTGAAATGCTTTTCGTTATCCGTTTTTCGTAAGGTTGGTTATTCAAAAGTAAAAAAACTCCCCTCCTTTTCTAAGGAGGGGTGGCAGTCGCTTCGACTGACGGGGTGGTTGGTGCAAGTTTAATAATTCAAATTTCTAATCTTGAAGTTTAACCACCCCGTCCGCGAAGCGCGTCCACCCCTCCTTAAAAAAGGAGGGGAGTTTTTTTGTTCTCAGTTATCCGTTATCAGTTATCAGTTATCCGTTATCCGTTCTCACTTGATTGTTTCAATCGCCGCCGTTTTGTTATTCTAAATCTACAAAATCAAGGAGGTTTTATTTTTTATGGACAGAAGAAAATTTTTGACTATTTCGTCGGCAACCGTGATCGGCGCGGCGGCGGTGAAAGGGTTTCCGAACATCGTTTTGAATCAGGCTGAACCGTTTAAGCTTCCCGCTTTGCCGTTTGCGGATAATGCGCTTGCGCCCGTGATTTCGTCGAATACGCTCGGTTTTCATTACGGGAAACATCATAAAGGCTATGTCGATACGCTGAATAAATTGGCGAAAGGGACAAATTACGAAAAGATGACTTTGGAAGAAGTCGTGATGAAATCGGCGAAGGAAAAGAAGGATCAGACGATCTTTAACAACGCCGCGCAGATTTGGAATCATAATTTTTACTGGAATTCGCTCTCGCCGAAAGGCGGCGGCAAGCCGACGGGCAAGCTCGCCGAAGCGATCGAACGCGATTTCGGCGGCTTTGAACAATTCAAAAAACAATTTGCCGATACGACCGTTTCGCAGTTCGGAACGGGTTGGGGTTGGCTCGTCGCGGATAAAAAAGGCAAGCTTTCCGTTATCAAGACCGAAGATGCGGAATTGCCCGTGACGCAAGGTTTGAAACCGCTTTTGACGATCGACGTTTGGGAACACGCTTATTATCTCGATTACCAAAACCGCCGCGCCGACCACGTCAACGCGGTCATCGACAAACTGCTAAACTGGGAATTTGCGGCGAAAAATCTCGGTTAGTTTCAAGTTAATACTTTTAGAACGCGAATCGGGCGGATTCGGCAGATAAAAACGGATGATTATATAAAAATGATCCGCGAAAATCTGCCCGATCCGCCCGATTCGCGTTCGGAATATTTTTTTTCAGGTCGGCTTTCCCTTAAAAACGGGAGCCGACCGTTTCATTTTGACCGATTTTTCTCGATTCTTAAATTTATTTTTAAGAATCACTCCAAAATCACAAAATCCGATTGTTTATATATTTTAATATGGCATATTAGTAGGACATTTTAGTGAGCAGATTCTTTTTAAGCCGTTCTTATTGCCGTGCGCATAAGTTCACGGAACTTGCTCAGGTCTTTTTAAATCTATTTTCGGCTTGATGAATTCAAGTCTTTTTTTCTAGGAGGGTACGATGTTTTTTTTAACGAATAAGGGAAGAGTTTCGATCTTTTCATTTTTAGCGGTTCTTTTTACGGTCAGCGCAATTCAAGCGCAAAGTTTTCCGGGCAGCGGTTTTACGGTTTCTGACGGCGGCGGACGCGTTGCCGCGAGCTGTAGCAACGTAAATGTTACGGGTTTGACGAACGATGTCGTTGTGAGCAGTATTTCTTTGAACGGATTTACGCACACTTGGATCGGCGATCTCGAAATCCGCGTTTACAGACCGGCTGATGCCGCGCCGCCTTCGACGACGGGCAGTGTCGTTTTAGCGAGTCCGCCCGATGCCAGAGGCTGTAATTTCAGCGGAAATTACCGTTTCACCGACAACGCCGCGCAAAGCATCGATGCGGCAACGACGGGCTGCACTTCGGCAACGAATGTTCCGGCGGGTGATTACCGCACAAGCACTTACGGCGGCGGCACGGCAAACGGTCCGGTCACGTCTTTGACGACTTCGATCGGCAATTTGACG
>DAITPE010000577.1:0-3671 GCA_036833775.1 Pyrinomonadaceae bacterium
AAATCGCTTCAGGGCAGATTAAAAGAATTTTTGAACAAATATTTCTGCCGGAAGAAAAAAATCTAAATTCTGCATTCTCAATTAATCTTGAATTAAATAACACTTTGTTTTTACGGATGATAATTTAGAATTTAGAATGCAGAATTTAGAATTACTGCTTTTCATCTGCCGCGATCTGCAATCCGCTTTTTGTCCCAACTGATACACGTAAAAGTAAACTAATTCGTAATTCATAATTGGTAATTCGTAATTATCTCGGACGAAACTTTTGTCTGTTTTTTTGCAAGTTAATTATGAATGACGAATTTCGGCTTTTCATAATCACGATTTTCGAGAAAAAAATAATTCGTGAAATTTTTTGTGAAACCTTTTTTGAAAATCGTCAATTATGTATAGATGGAGAAAATTCCATAAATTCCAACAAGTGAAAATCCGCCGCATCGGCTAAATGACTGACGGATTTTTTGAGGTAGATCGTCTTTGTTTCGGTTTGAAGAAAACGCTCGTTTTTTATCTTCCGACCGGCAAAGAACCGACGAAAAATTAAGGAGATAAAAAATGAAAAAACTATTTACGGCTATAACTGCGGTTTTAATTTCGGCATTGTTTTTGACGATGCTTCCACTTTCGGCACTGGCACAATTCAAACAAAGCATCAAGATCACCGGAATCGAAAAAGGTTCGGATGAATACGAAAGAATCAAAAGCGAAAGTTTGAAATATTTGGACGAAGAACTCGGCAAGGAAGAAGACCGGGAAGGAACTTCGCCGACGGATTTCGACGTGATTTCGATGAACCGCGACGAACTCGGCTTGGTTCACACGAAAGTTCAGCAAAGGTATCGCGGAATTAAGGTTTTCGGCGGCGAAGCGATCGTCCATTTGGACAGAAACGGCGAGCTTTTCGACGTTACGAATGACGTTGCGGCGGAAGTTGACGAAGCCAGAATCAGCGCGGAACCGCGACTTTCGGCAGAAGAAGCCGTTCGCAAAGCGATCGAATTCGAAGGCTGTGAAAATTGCGGAATTTCAAAAGACGTTCCGCCCGAATTGGTAATCTACGCGCCGAAAGCGGATTTGCAGGAAAAAGGAACGTGCGAAACTTCGCCGAAGCTGACCTACAAAATTCAGTTTGAACAGATCGACGCGAAAAAAGAAGGCGAAGAACCGCGTATGCCGGTTTATTTCGTCGATGCGGAAACAGGCGATTTCGTCACCAGTTTCGACAATATTCAAACGCAAAGCGTGACGAATACGGGTTTGTCGCTCTACAGCGGAAACGTCGCTTTTACGGCGTTCAAATACAACGGACTTTATTATCTTGAAAATCTGAACCGCAAGATCGGAACATTCAACGGCAGCACGGCAGTTCGTTTCTCCGATCCCGACAGCTATTGGGACAGCGCAACCCAACGCGCGGCAGTCGATGCACATTGGGGCGCGGAAAAAACGCTCGAATATTACGGAAATGTTTACGGCAGAAACGGCGTGAACGGCAGCGGCGGACCTTTGAGCGTCGCGGCGGTCAACGGTTCGACCAATCTTTTGCCGTCGAAAGTTCATTACGGAACTAATTACAACAACGCTTTCTGGAACGGAAATTCGATGACCTATGGCGACGGAAACGGCGTTGTTTTTTCACCCCTCGTTTCGCTCGATGTCGTCGGTCACGAACTGACGCACGGCGTGACGCAATTTTCGGCAGGATTGATCTACAGCGGACAATCGGGCGGTTTGAACGAAGCGGTTTCGGACATTTTCGGAAATATGATCGAGCGCAGCGTCAAAGGTCAAAGCGCGAACACTTGGAAGGTCGGTGAAGAAATTTACACGCCGGGAACGGGCGGCGACGCGCTTCGTTATATGGACAATCCGCACGCCGACAGCCATTCGATCGACCATTATTCGGAATATTACAACGGCTTGGACGTTCACTATTCTTCGGGTATTGCCAACAAGGAATTTTATCTGCTTTCGCAAGGCGGAACGCATCATCTCGGCGGTTCGATGACGGGAATCGGTGCGGATCGCGCGGCGGCGATCTGGTATTACGCGTTGACGAATTTTATGACTTCGGGCACGAATTTTCTCGGCGCGAGAAACGCAACGATCAGCGCGGCGCAGGCTTTATACGGACAAACGGAAGCTTTGGCGGTTGCGAAATCGTGGTGTTTGGTCGGTGTCGGCGCGTGCGGAAGCATCAATTACCGCGCAAGAGTCAAAGTCGGCATTTTCAATATTTGGCTTCCGTGGGTTTCAAACGGTGCAACGGCGGGAACGACCGGGCAAAGCCGTCCGATGCGCGCAACGCAGATCACAGTTAACAATTTGCCGGGTGTCGGCGTGACTTATCGTGCACATTTGTCGAATCTGGGTTGGTTGTCGTGGGTTTCAAACGGTGCGACGGCAGGACAAACCAATGTATTTTTAGGACAGCAAATGGAAGCGGTTCAGGTAAAATTAACGAATGTTCCGCCAACGTGTCACGTCAATTACAGGGCGCACGTTGCCTATCTCGGCTGGCTGCCGTGGGTTTCGGACGGCGCGACCGCCGGAACGACCGGACAAAGCCGTCGAATGGAAGCGATGCAGGCAGTTCTGCAATGTCCGTAAAACTTCGATGTAAATAAAAATTGAAGTAGCTTAAAGGGCGGGAAACCGTCCTTTTTTTCTTTTTTGAAATTTTTTTTGAAACCTTTTTACGAAATCGTCAATTATATTCGGAAGCAAGATTTACAGATTAAAAATAAAACATATTGAGGTGATTCGATGTTCAGAAAAACAGTTTTCACAGCGGTAATTTTTGCAATTTCATTAACGGCATATTTGCAGGTAAACGCCCAAACTTCGGAAGAAACCGAACTGGCGAACTTGATCACAAAAGCCGATTCTAATTTTGATTTGAACAAACTCGAACCAGCCGCCGAATATTTGGTGCAGGCAAAGAAAATAATCGATCGAAATCCATCGATCGACACAAATCTGCAAGGACATTTTTACAAGGTCAGCGGAAAATTATCAATGAAAAATTCGTTTGCCGAAGCTTTGGAATATTACAATCTGGCTTCGACAAAATTCGATCGTAATAATGCGGAAATTGCCCGAGTCAAGTTTTTTATCGGCATCGCATATTATTATGCAAAAGATTTCAGAACGGCAGAGCTTTATTTTCAGGAAGCAAAAGAATATTTTACGTTAAACAGAGATAATGCCAATCTTGCACAAACTTTGAATAATTTAGGCGTAACGGCTTTTGAACAGGGAAATAAAGAATCGGCGATCGAACTTTGCCGACATGCTTTGGCGATAAATTTAGAGTTGGAAAATACGCTTAATGCTTCGAGAAATCAAAGCAATCTCGATTATTTCAACGGAAATGAATTTTATGTTCCGAATAAAAACTCTCAAACGAAACCCGTCATAATCGACCACGGCGGTGGCGGCGGTTCGGGAAGCGGAACGACGGTTGACACGAGCGGCGGCGGAACTGTTACCGTCGGCGGCGGCGGAAACGGAGGCGGAACCGGCGGTTTTACGAGTAATTTTTTTAAATAAAGGGGAAGTTTATGAAATACTTCAAATTAGTTTTTTACGGTTTAATTATTCTGCTGACGGCGTTTACGACTGTAAACGCCTGTGAATCGAAAGGTGAATTAGTCAACGGCGTCACA
>DAITPE010000578.1:0-3665 GCA_036833775.1 Pyrinomonadaceae bacterium
TAGGCTATGTTGTTTGTCCCCGTTGGGGACTATTTTTTTGGAAGAGTTTATTCGGTTATGGTTATTTTCCGCCTACTTTCGACGAAATCTTAAATAACCGCGTCGTTTACGGCGCGGTTGGTTTAGATAAATTGATGAAAGGGCGTTTTAATGTCCTTTTGTTTTTGGCTTGAGCCGTTTCAAAGCATCTACAAACGGGCTGAAAGAAATTTTCCACAATATAACCGCCAAACGTATGATTTTCGCATTAAAATCATACGTTTTTATACAAAAAACGGCAGTCTGCTTCGTTTGAAGCGTGTATCAAAGAGTTTGAAGTATGTATCAAGGAGTTTGAAGCGCGGTCTGCTTGATTTCTCATAAGGTCTGAATTATGAAATCACGGGTCTGATTAGAAAATATTATGTATCAAGCAAAAAAAACGCCGGTCTGAATAAAAATACACGGGTCTGCTCGATTTGAAGTCCGGTCTGAATGATTTGAAGTGCGGTCTGAACGGTTAAAAGCGCGGTCTGAATGATTCTTGAAGCGGTATGAATAGTTTTACGGATGTTTCGGGCGTTTTTAAGTGCGGTTTGCAAAGCGGAAGCGCGGTTTTGATCGAATGCTTGTCGGTATTACCGATTCGATTGAACGTGCGTTTCCGCCTTTCGTTTGTTTTTAGCCTTCGACGCGGTAGTTCGGTGCTTCTTTGGTAATAATTACGTCGTGAACGTGCGATTCGCGCAAGCCCGCCGACGTGATGCGGACAAATTTCGCCTTCGTCTGCATCTCAAAGATGTTATGACAGCCCGTATAGCCCATCCCGCTTTTCAAACCGCCGACAAGCTGCGTCACCATATCCGCGAGCGTTCCTTTATACGCGACGCGCCCTTCGATGCCTTCGGGAACGTATTTCGAATCCGAAACCGTACCTTCCTGCGCGTATCTATCGGACGAACCTTTTTTCATCGCGCCGATCGAACCCATCCCGCGATAAGTTTTGAAGTTGCGACCTTGATAAAGAATGACTTCGCCCGGAGCTTCTTCAGTTCCCGCAAACAGCGAACCGATCATCACCGAATCCGCGCCCGACGCGATCGCTTTTGCAACATCGCCCGAAAATTTAATTCCGCCATCCGCAATGATCGGAACGCCTGTTCCTTTCGCCGCCTCAACGCAATCCATGATCGCCTTGATCTGCGGAACGCCCGCGCCTGTTACAACGCGAGTCGTGCAGATACTTCCCGGACCGATGCCGGTTTTAACCGCGTCAACGCCCGCGTCGATTAATGCTTTGGTTGCTTCCGAAGTTGCGACATTGCCCGCGATGATCTCAATGCCGGAGAATTTTGCTTTCACTTTTTTAACGGCTTCGAGAACTCTCGAAGAATGTCCGTGCGCGGTGTCGATCACGATCGCATCGACACGCGAATCGATGAGAGCAGAAGCGCGTTCGAGATAATCGCCCGTCGCGCCGATCGCCGCCGCACAGCGCAATCTGCCGAGATCGTCTTTCGCCGCAAAAGGGTAACGAATCGCTTTCTGAATGTCTTTAACGGTAATCAAACCTTTCAAATGTCCGTCGTCGTCGGTCACGAGCAGTTTTTCGATGCGGTGTTTTTGAAGTTTCACCTTTGCTTCGTCGAGCGTCGTGCCGACGGGAACGGTGACGAGCGGCTGCGGTGTCATCACTTCGGAAACGGGAATGTTCGTGCGTGTTTCAAAACGCAAGTCGCGGTTGGTAATGATGCCGACGAGCAATCCGTTTTCGTCAACAACCGGAACGCCGGAAATATGAAAGCGTTCCATAATATTCAACGCTTCGGAAACGAGCGCGGTGTCGTGAATCGTGACCGGATCGACGATCATTCCCGATTCCGAACGCTTCACTTTGTCAACTTCTTCGGCTTGTCCGGCGATCGAAAAGTTTTTGTGAATCACGCCGATTCCGCCTTGTTGGGCAAGCGCGATCGCAAGCGACGCTTCCGTTACGGTATCCATCGCCGACGAACAAAGCGGAATGTTCAGATCGATATTTCGGGAAAATTTCGTGCGCGTATCGACTTCGCTCGGTAAAACGTCCGAGTAAGCAGGAATCAATAAAACGTCGTCAAATGTCAGACCTTCGATAATTTCTTCGATTTTCATAAATAAATAGTTAGTTGTTCGTTGTTAGTTGTTAGTTGCGTAAATACAACTAACGAAGAATGACTGACGACGAACTTTTTATACAAAAAAGCCCGCATTTAGCTTGCGGGCGCGAATTTCGCTTTAGATTTCAATGTTAAGTTTGCGCTTTTTGAAAAGCCTCATAAAAACTTTATCTCGGAGCCGTTGCCGTGTTTGCCGTGTTTGCGTTGGCATTCGGCGCAGGCGGCGCGGAAATTTGTCCGCTTTGCAGAATCTGTGCAATGTTTTCCTTATTGATTTCAAATTCGATTCCGTTTCCTTTCGCGGGCGCAGGCGGTGCAGTTATTTGTTTACCATTTAAAGTAAGCTGAACTTTATCGGCAAAACCGCGATAATAACGAAGTTTCAAACTTTGCGTTGCCGTATAAGTTTCGGGCGTTTCAACCGCCACTACTTTACTTGCCTTTTTGCCGTCAACGGTTGCTTCGACCGAAACCGTTTCGCTGGTTTTGAATTCCAATTTTATTTCATTGACCGAAGGCAGCGGCGCAGACGTATTTGCATTTGCAGTCGCTGAATTCGTGTTTGCCGAATTTGCGTTCATTGCCGAATTCGCATTTGAAGAATTCGTGTTCGCGGTCGTCAAAGCGTTCGGATTGTTTTGAACGTATTTGACCAATTCGAGAATTCCCCAAGTCATCAAACCGAGAATGACGATAGCAATGATCGCGGTCGGCAAGATCGAAGAACCTGCGCGGTCGTCGGTTAAAACTTCGGGACGATAAGTTTTCGGTTCTTCCGAAACTTCGCTTTCCTGACTCGAAACAAGTTTTGAATAATCCTGCAAGGCTTCTTGTTCGTCAATCCCAACGTATTTTGCATACGATTTTACAAAGCCTTTGTTAAAAATTCCGCCCGGCAAAGTTCGAAAGTCGTCGTTTTCGATAAATTCCAGATAATGCGGAGAAATGCGCGTTTGTTCCGCGACTTCAGCTATGGAAATACCTCGCTCTTCACGAGCTTGCCGCAATTTTTCGCCTAAGGTTAATGACATTATTTTTTATTGGTTTGCCGTTTTTAGGGGACTGATAAACTGAAAACGGACTTAAAGTTGAAATATAGCTTTCTTAAACCTTAAATGTCAATCGTTTCAATCCTTTTTAAGCGATTACAGAGGCTTGATTATTGATTTGGCGCGTGTTACGTTTATGGATTATTCAAGTCTTGTATTAAAATCTGAAAAGTAATCTTATAGTGAGGAATTAATAATGAGTTTAGAAGCACTCGGAATGGTTGAAACCAAAGGCTTTGTCGGTGCGGTCGAAGCGGCTGACGCGATGGTAAAAGCGGCAAACGTTCAACTTGTCGGAAAAGAATATATCGGCGCAGGTTATGTGACGATTTTCGTGCGCGGCGATGTCGGCGCAGTCAAAGCGGCAACCGATGCAGGCGCGGCGGCGGCTCGCAGAGTCGGCGAATTGATCTCGGTTCACGTCATTCCGCGTCCGCACGGCGAAGTCGAAAGAGTTCTCCCGAGAGGCGGCGCAGTCGGT
>DAITPE010000579.1:0-3662 GCA_036833775.1 Pyrinomonadaceae bacterium
AAAAAAGAGTGAAATATAACAAAACAAGTTGCTTTTTTTCGTTTACTTTTTTCAAGAAAATTTTGTTTAAGTTCCAAATACTTTCCATGAGTTACTGCCGGAAAATGGAACAGTCCAATAATTCCCAAAATGAGAATTCCTAAACTTAAGATTGTTTTGTTATATTTCACTCTTTTTTATCTCCCTTCTTTAAATTTGCACGAAGTTTCATACTTTCATTTCGTGCTTCGCTTATACGTGCCGATTTCTTTTAAAACGTAACGGAAGCGTTATCAAAAAAATTGCAGAATGAAATCCGAATCGGAATAGAATAAATTTGAAGATCGAAAAGCGCGGCTTTGGTGAACTAAAAAATAAATCTCCGACATCTCTTTCATTTCAAAAGAGAATGCAGGATCAAAAGACACTGGTTTGATTACAGACCCAAAGATTTTTGGGTCTGTAAAATTATGCAGACAGGGCGGCGGTAAATCTTATTTCGCTATTCCGATGCTTCGGCAATAACGGCAATGGAAATTTTCATTCCTTTTGGTTTTATCGGAAGTTTGGCTCCCTGACGTGCCGGAGGGTCGGTTAAAAACCAACGTCCCCATTCTTCGTTGAATCCCGAAAAATCGTTTTCATCTTCGAGAATAAACGTCGCGCTGACGACATTATCAAGCGAACTTCCGGCAGCTTGCAGAATTGCTTCCACATTTTTGAGGCATTGCCGGGTTTGCTCTTGAATCGTTTCGCCCACGACATTGCTCGTTTCGGCATCGAACGGTCCTTGACCCGAAACAAAAACAAAGCCATTGGACACGACAGCTTGACTATATCCGGCTAGCGATTTCGGTGCTTTATCGGTTTGTATAATTTTCTTCGGCATCTTTACTTACTCCTTTTGAAAATATGTGTATGTCCAATCAGAAAACCCTAATTCTGAATTGAATGGATTAATAAATTTACTATACCGAATTTTTATAGCTTTAAATCAAACCCGAAGTCAACAAAAATCTAAACTGTAAGTTTTTCCTCATCATTTCATTGAATGAGAAATTTCCCTATCTTTTTTATTGGCATCAAACTCAAATATGTATGTTTCCGTAATGCTCTATGATAAATTTTATTCGTGAGCAAAGAACTCGAATTATGGCAATTCGCGGCTGATAAACTGAAGCTGAAAAAATCCCTGATTTTGCTGGTCGTCGCGGAAAGTTCGGGAAGTTCACCCGGACGGCAAGGTTTCAAAATGATCGTTTCACAAAACGAAATGCGCGGCAGCATCGGCGGCGGCGTGATGGAAATTGCGCTTGCTGAACAAGCGAAATTACGAATTACGAATTACGAATTACGAATTAAAAACGAAATAATCGAGCAGATTCATCGCAAAAATGTGCCGAACTCGAGCGGAATGATTTGTTCGGGAAGGCAGAAAGTTATTTTATTTGAACTGAACTCTGCTCATTTGAAAACGATTGAAACGATAATTTACGCACTCGAAAATCAAAAAACTTGCAGATTGCAGATTTCAAATTCCAAATTTCAAATTTCGGATTTGCCTTCCAAAAACGGAACTCAAAACACGGATTTTAACTTTTTACAAAAGAGCGAAAACGAATTTGTTTACGAAGAAAATCTCGGTTTCAAACATAAACTTTTCATCATCGGCGGCGGACATTGTGCGCTTGCGCTGTCCGAAATTATAGCGAAAATGGATTTTCACATTGCGCTTTTCGACGACCGCGAAGATTTGAATACTTTGGCGAAAAACGATTTTGTTCACGAGAAAAAAACCGTCGAATCATACAATCAAATCGGCGATTTTATCGAATCGGGCGCAAATGTTTACGTTGTCGTGATGACGCTCGGTTATAAATTCGACGAGATCGTGATTCGTGCGCTTTTTGATAAAAACTTCAAATATTTCGGCGTTTTAGGAAGCAAAGCGAAGATGAAAACGCTGCTTTCTTCGCTCGAAAAAGAAGGTTTCGACAGAGAAAAACTAGTAAAGATCAAAACGCCGATCGGTTTGCCGATAAATTCGCACACGCCCGAAGAAATCGCCGTTTCGATCGCGGCTGAGATTATTTCGGTTAAAAATTCAGTTTGATTTTATTATTTTTCGAGTTCGTAAATCTTTATCACATCGCTCAAAAATATCTTGTTTTTCCCGACGAACAAATCTGAAAGATAGCCATTTTGATCGATCTCAGTTTCGTTTTTACCGTCTTTATTTATTTTTGAAAGTTTGCTGTCAAAGCTGTTTGCGTAGCGAAGCAGGATTATTTCACCGTCGCCGATCCAAAAATCGCCGACATTTTCGGTGATCTTTCGCGGTTCGCCGCCGTTTTTGGAAAGCGTGTAAAGTTCCTGAAATGATGAACCTTGTTTGAAATAGAAATTCTCTTTGTCGGTTTTCAGCGCAGTCGTCTGACCGTTGTTCGCAGGCGTGTAAACTTTTTCGATCTCGCCGCCGTTTTTCGCTTTTTTGTAAATTCCGTCGGTTTGAATCCAATAAACGAATTTATCGTCGATCGAAAGTCCATTCATCGTCGGACGCGGGTCAGTCAAAGTCTTTGCTTCGCCGCCGTTTTTAGAAACAAAATAAATCGGCGCAGGCTTCATTCCTTCGCCGACAAACGGCATCCAGTAAACATTTTCGCCGTCGCAAACGATTTCCGAGATCATTCCCGTTTTTGCTAAAAGCGTTGCATCGCCGCCGTTTTTCGGAATTTTTTGCAAACCGTTTGCCGAAAAGTAAACGAATTTATCGTCCAAAAAGATTGAACCGGTTTCGGGAATGATTTCGCCGCCTTTAAATAAAATTGTCGGATTTCCGCCCGAAAGCGGCATTTTCATCAAATTATTCGTGCCTTCTTTTTGACTCGCAACCGTTCCGCCGGTAACGAAATAAAGCGAAGTTTCATCAGCCGCCAAAGCCCTCGGATGATCGAGTTTGTCGGTCAAAGGCTTAAATTTCGACCACTCTTTCGGTTTCGATTCACCGCAAGCCAAAACTATCATCGTCAACAAAATAAGCGGAAAAATCAGTTTAATCGTTTTCATTTATTTTCCTTTGCATTTTCGTCAGACCGTAATTTCTTTCGCCTTCGCTGATAAGTTTTGAAACCCGCATTTCAGACGGCAAATCTGCCATTTTTCATCAAATAATCTCTTACGGGCAAGTCGTGACCGGATTTCCACAAATATTCGTGTCGCGAATCCAGCCTGTCAAATCCTCGTAACTTACCTTTATCCAGCCGCATTTGAATCCGGCAATTTTGACGTTAGCTTCGCTCGGAATCATGCCGAGTTTTTTGCTTTTCGCATTTGCCGCCGAATATAGTTTTATATGTTTGTCATAGCCTTCTTCACCGCCTTTCGTGCCGGTTTCGACGAGCTTTGCCGAAATCCAGCCGAGGTCGTCAAACAAAAGGTCGCCGTCAATATTTTCGGCTCTGCCGATCTTCAGCCAGCCGTTTGAATATCCGACAACATAGACGGAAATAATGCTTCCGTCCGTGTCGTCTTTGCGCTTCAAAGTTTTGACGATCTTTCCTTTCAAACTCGGTTGAGCGCGAACATTTAAGCCTTTCGGGTCTTTGTCCGTCACCCAAGCATTTATTCCGCAGTTCGGTTCTTCGCGCTGTGCGAAAGCATTTTGAAAACCGAAAACGAGA
>DAITPE010000580.1:0-3662 GCA_036833775.1 Pyrinomonadaceae bacterium
AAATTCTGTGAATGATCGAAATAATTTTGATTACATTTCGGGCATATTTTCATAAAATATCTCCATTGAATAGTTTTGGTATCGTTTTAAGGCTTGCGGCAATTCTATACCGAATGTTTGGCTAATTCAAGAAAATAATGTCTAATACAAAAACGCTATGAAAAAAATCATTATCCTGATCGCTTGTTCACTTTGTTTTTCGATTGCGGCTTGCAATATAAATAATCGAAGTTTGGCAGAAAACCCGAAAACTGCGTCTGATAACGTCAGCGTTGAATCAACTAAAAGTGAGACAACCGAAAATGCGGAACCGATCGTAAATCTGACACAAGAAATTGTCGAACTTAAGATTGGCGATTTGGGTTTACAAGCCGTGGTCAGCAAAGGAAAACCCGATAAACCTTTATATTTCAATATGCACGATGATGAAAATACATCGGTTCAGGCGGCAAAATCGGTTGCGGATAAACAAGGCGGAAAAGTTATCGAATTAAAACATACGGGCGCACGATTGATAAATTTCAAACTCAATAATAAACCATACACGATCGATCCGAACCGAATTTATACAACCCTCGGGATTAACAAAACTCTTTTGAAAAACGGCAAAACTTCACCCGAAGCCGAAGCCGAGGTTGATAAATTTGCCAAAAAACTGATCGCGGATTTTCTCAAACAAACCGATGTAGTAATTGCGCTTCACAATAATTCCAACAATGAATATTCAGCGAAAAGTTATGAAAAAGGCGGCGAGTTTGAAAAAGATGCCGCGCAGGTTTTTATCAACCCGCAAAACGACATCGACGATTTCTTTTTCGTCACGGAAGAAAAATATTTCAATAAATTAAAGGAAAAAGGCTATAACGTAATTTTGCAGGACAATAATAATGTCACGGACGACGGTTCGCTTTCGGTTTATTGCGGTAAAGAAAAGATCAAATATATCAACGTCGAAGCCGAACACGGACATCTTGCACAACAGATCAAAATGCTCGAAACATTGCGTGAAGTTTTAGCTGATTAATGATTTAGATGAAAGAATTTATCGATTCAATAAGTAGAAATCTGTCAAAAATTCACAAAAAGTTTGATGATTTCTACGATGAAAACAATATCGTTCACAAACGGCTTTTCAGCGAATACGGCGCGATATATGCGGCAGGCGGTGATGCCGTTGCGCCCGATCGAATCGTTTTTAAGGATGAAACGGAAGTTTCCGAATTTCAAAGTAAAATTTCGATAAAAAAAGCTCAGATCGGCGAATTTGAACTCGAATTGCAAACATCGGCTATGAATGAACTTTTGAATGCAGTTGTCGAAGCAGAAGCAAACGGTTTGACGCTTAATCCGCGCGGGAAAGATTCGGCGCGCAGAAATTATGAAGGCACGATCGAACTTTGGCTGAGCCGTGTAATTCCGGCTTTGGAGTTTTGGACAAATGAAGGAAAAATTTCTTTTGAAGAAGCCGAAAAAATCCGCCAATTTCCGCCTTTTCAACAAGTTCCCGAAGTCTTTAAATTGGAAGAACAGGAAATTTGGTTTAGCAAAGACCTTTCAAAATCGATCATTTATTCGGTTGCGCCGCCGGGAACTTCGCAGCATTTGGCGATGCTTGCCTTCGATGTTGCCGAGTTTCAAAATCCGTCCGTGCGCGAAATTTTAGCAAAACATAAATGGTTTCAAACGGTCGTTTCCGATCTACCGCATTTTACTTTTCTGGGCGTTGAAGAAACTGAATTACCGAATTTGGGTTTGAAAAAAATCGAAAATCACGGACAAACCTTTTGGATTCCCGATATTTAGTAAATTATTGAAAATAAGAGTTTTAAATACTACAAAACCGTAAATCGAAAATATAATAAATGGCAGAAGAAACAACATTTCAAAAAAACGATCGAAAAGAAATTTTCGGTTGGATGCTTTACGATTGGGCAAATTCGGCGTTTTTTACGTCCGTGATCGGCGTTTTGATTGGACCGTATTTGCTGAGCTTGGCACAAAAAGCGGTCGGTGAAGACGGCGTGATTTTGAACCTCTTTTTCTTTACCGTGACGGCAAAAGGATTATTTTCATTTTGCACTGCCGTTTCAACCATTTCGCTTGTATTTTTTCTGCCGATTTTAGGTGCAGTCGCGGATTATACGCATTTGAAAAAACGCTTGATGGCGTTTTTTTGTTATTTCGGCGTAATTATGGGATGCGCGATGTTTTTCGTGACGGAATCATATTTGATTTGCAGTTTGCTGATAATCGTTTCAAATATGAGTTTTGCCGCCGCGAACGTTTTTTATAACGCATTTTTGATCGATGTCACGACTGAAGATAAACGCGACAAAATATCGAGTTACGGCTACGGATTGGGTTATATCGGCGGCGTTGTGATGCTGATTATCAATATTTTGACGATCAGCTACGCCGAACAATTAGGAATAACGACGGCTTTTGCGGCGAGAATTTCATTTCTGGCGGCATCGCTTTGGTGGGGAATTTTCGGCGCGGTAAGTTTTTATCTACTGAAAACGAGAAAACCTGAAAAATCGGTTCCGCAAAATAAAAATCTCGTCACGGTCGGATTTTCGGAACTTTGGCAAACCTTGAAAGAATTAAAAAAACTTCGTTACACGATGCTTTTCTTGATCGCGTATTTGTTCTATAACGACGGCATTCAAACCGTGATTCTGCAATCTTCGGTTTTCATTTCCTACGAACTTTATACTTCAAAAAACTTGCCGCTCGATAATTCATTTCTTCTTTCAATTTTCTTAATTGCACAATTTTCAGCATTTCTCGGCGCTATGGGATTTGAAAGAATCGCGCGATTTATCGGTGCGAAAAAGACGATCATCTTTTCGCTTTTGATTTGGTGCGGGATCGTAATTTACACTTACGGATTTTTTCAAACGAAAAATCAGGCTTATTTTATCGGCGCACTGATTGGAATGGTTCTAGGAAGCGCGCAGGCACTTTCGCGTTCGCTCTATTCGCAAATGATTCCGGTCGGGCGCGAATCGGCGTTTTTCGGTTTGTATGAAATCAGTGAAAAAGGCACTTCGTGGATGGGACAATTACTTTTTACGATCATTGTCAGCATTACGGGTTCGTTTCGGCAGGCGATCTTGGGTTTGATCGTTTTTTTTGTAGTCGGAAGCGTGATTTTAATATTCACGGACACGAAAAAGGCGATTCACGAAGCCGGAAATCTGACTCCCGAAGAAGCCGCAACCGGAAATTAGTGATTGTTTTTTAGGTTTTGCATTTAATATAATAGTGAAGATTTAAGAAATTTTTTAAGCCAAAAAAAATATAAAAATGCTCGATAATTCAAACGATAAAATTGTCACGATCTTCGGCGGTTCGCGTTGCGACGAGGATTCGTCCGAATACTTGGAAGCCAAAAAACTCGGTGAAAAGCTTGCCGAAGCAGGCTTTACGATCTGCACTGGCGGTTATCTCGGCGTGATGGAAGCGGCTTCGCGCGGAGCGCGTGAAAAAGGCGGTCGCGTTTTCGGGATTGTTTTGAATCAATTCAAATCCGAACCGAACCGCTATTTAACGGACAAAGTTGCGACCGATCATTTCTACGACAGACTGCAAAATCTGATTCAGCGTTCGGTCGGTTTTGTCGCCTTTCGCGGCGGAATGGGAACCGTGACGGAAATATC